>CAZEOR010000014.1:0-17905 GCA_964513695.1 uncultured Thiobacillus sp. | reverse complement strand
CTATCACGGCAAAGGCCGCCAATAAACCGATGTATCTCATGGTGCGTCTCCTGCGAATGATGTTGGTCAATGTCTCGGGAAGGCAAAGCTGAAGACCAGATGCGCCTCCCGGGGCAACAACACCCCGACACACTTGCTCGACCTTACCGAACAATTCTTCGGCATCGCTTCTTCGCACATCCTTTGGGCGCGCCCCGGGGATGAACACGGCAGCCACCAGGACAGGATGCCTCGACCTCGCCAGTGGATCAGGACATTCAGTATCTTCCACCGTGCTGACCAAGAGCGTCCCGCCAGCAACCATGTAGTACCTTGGCTCCTTCGAGACCTCCCGGAGTGCCGGGAGATCATGCCGCAGTACATCGAGAACCTTCTTGCGCACAGGCCCTGCGATGCTGTTCGACCATGCCCATCCTTCACCGGATGAAAACCACCGGTGACAGATCAACATGGCCATACCGGCTTTCGAAGTTGTGCTATCGCGGCTTTTCATACGAGGGTAGATTCCTGCGTTTCGGAAGATCCGATATCACAACGGTAACCTTCGCGCCGTCCACGTCTATCTGAGCCTCGGCCTTATCCGATCCCACTAACTGGTACTGCTCAACAAGCTTCAGGAAGGGGCGTTCGGAACTCCCTTCCTCATTCCCGTCAGGCCAGTCATATTCGGTGATCTCTAGCCGGAGAGCCGCTTCTTGTAGTGCAAGCGAGACATAATCAGGAGATGTGGCTAAGGAAATCTCGCCATTGAACTCCTTCATGCCGGGAGAATGCCAGGTGTCCCATCTAGCACGAACATTCGGTCTCGTCTTCATTACCACCTTGACCTCTTCGTTTCCGGACTCATCGAACTTAGTGTTCCACAGCTTGATGCATGAGCACTGCAACCCGATGCGGCGAGTAGCCTGAAGGGCTCGGGCATACAGAAGCCAATCCTTGACGTACCCCTTCATCGCAGTCACATCCCGATTGGCCTGGAGGTACTCATCTCCGTATTGGATCGCTTCCCTGAGCTTGTCTTTATCTTCGAACATTCGGCCGGCGGCGGTCTCCAACTTCCGGTAGCTATCTCGGTCCCAGTCCTCGGAAATCCCGCGGCGAAGGTCTTCCAGGCCACTTTCCAGGGGCTCCAATTCCTGGATTCCGCTCGACTGGTATGCGGCGAGCCACTTCTCAATCTCCTCCAAATGCCTTGAACGCAGCGAAGGATCTTTCTCGTAGTCTGCGCGTATTCGAGCTTCCCACGTGACCAGGCGAGCGTGCTCTTCACCCTTCGCCTTGGAATCCACTACTGAGTGAAGGCGTTGGAAAGCAGCCGTTCGCAAGGGGTACTTGTCTGGCGGGAAACTGTCCGTGAAACTTCGCACAAGCTCGCGAGCCTGTGAGACAGACGCAGTCTCCAGAGACTGCGTCACAATGGCGTACCCGTCATCAAAGGGTCCATATGCCTGCAGCTTCTCCATCAATGCCTGTGCCCGAGAGACTTCTTGGTCGAACTCAAGCCGCTCCTTGCGTTGTGGGAAGAGTTCAGCGAAGCCGCGACATGCCTTTGTCCGGGCCTCAGCCCGTTCGACCCTTTCCCGCCAATGAAGTTCCGGGACATCTGCATTTCTCGACAGCATGTCCTTGATTCGAACAACCTGTTCCTGGGCACGAGCATCGTACCAGTCTTGCGCGCGTTTCCGTTCGTCTGCGTGCAGTACGAAGCAAGCGGGGTTCGTCGACTCGACAAAGGCGCAAACGGATGCAATCGATTCCGGTGCCATGCTCCCTGCCGACATAGCCGCCTCTGCCTTGGTGGCAAGTCTGTCGGCGTGCAACCACAAGCCCGCCAACGTCAAGAGGACGGCTATAAAGGCACCAGCGATGGCGCGCCGTCGTCTCTGCCGCTGCCTTCGCTCAACGAGTCGTGCTTTCAGTTCATCAAGCTCCTGGCGTTCCTTCTCCGGCAGGCCCTTGGCGGCAACTCGGTCGCAGGCCTTGATGGCCTTGCCGTAGCCATGGAACCATCGCCGCTCAAGACTCCGCCGGGCCGTCGCTATGACAGGAGCAGATAGGCAGTGGCTCGACTCGACAAGAAGCCACCTGAGCGGCTCCTCAAGCCCTCGCGGCCGGGGGCCGGTTTCCGGAGGTCGAGTCGCATCCTCTCTGGCGTGGCCGCCAAATGCCGAGGTCAGGAAGACGCGTGCGTGCGCCTCGCCGACCTGGTGCCGAACAAGCGTGGCCAGCTCATCCAGCCACTCCGGCAGCGACGGCGGGGACTCCACTGCCGGGGGCGTCGAGTTGATCGCGGCGTCCGCAGGAAGCATGTCCGATTTCGTGACCGCCAGGCAAACCGGTAGTGGCCCGGGATGGTCAGAAGCATGGAATGCCTCGAGCAGGACCTCCATGGCACGACGAAATCTAACGCGTGCCCCCTCGTCCTGATCTGCAAGATCGGCTGGTACCAGCACAAGCATCGCATCGCAATCCCGTACCCATGAGGCTATGTTGCGTCGAAGGTCGTGGGACGCTTCGGCATCGCCCTGGCCGTGTCGTGACAGCTCTACGAGGCTTCCCGAGTAGTCCTTGGTCGAAACGCACCATGTTGTGGCGTCGGAATGCAGACTGAAGAAGATGTCCTGCGGCTCCCCCTGGGCGGTAGCCGGAGCAACGACACCGTCGTACAAGGATCGCCAAAGGGCATCAAGTTGCTCCCGGGTCTGCTCATGCGTAAAGGACACCGATCCGTCAGTCGACCCCTTACTGCCGTACAGACAGGCCCAGTAGGTGGTCTTACCCGAGTTCCTCGGGCCGAACACGCCCAGCTTCCGATTCAGGTTATTGTTCATGCTGTCTCTCGCAATCCGAGCGAACGGCGAGCGCCGCGGCAGCCCGGAGCTCGTCCATGAAGCTGAGGTTGGCAGGGGTGGTTGTCTTCTTCTTTGCCATGCGCTACTTCTTCCTACTCTTCTTCGTCTTTGCTCTGGCTGTGCCATACGCCTGCGTGGGCGGCACGCCGGTCTTAATCCATGTGTCGATCACGTCCTTGTGGAACCGCCAGGTTCGGCCGATCTTCGTGCCGGGCACCTTGCCAGCCTGACAGAGCTTGTACAGTGACGATTTGGACAGCTTCACGTAGGCCGCCAGGTCGTCGAGGTTCATGATCGTGTCGGGCGCATCGGCCATCGGCATCACCTTCCAGACGGGTTCGCGGGATCGCGGGGACGTACCCCCTGATCCTGACACCGGATGATAGCCGCCTTTGGCTGTTCCTGTCAATGGTCGTCTTGCCGTGGCAACGCTCAGAGTACCATGCCCCCACGACAGATACGGTCGCACCTGGAGCGATTAGGTACTTGGAAAAAGGGATTCTTCATGACGCCACGGGAACGCGTCGGCTGTGAAGAGACAGTTTGTTGCGCAAGCGCCGATTCTGTAAACCGAGGCAGGCGCAGAAGTCGAAAACGGGCGATTTTGAGACTTTGGCCTGTAAGTGCTTGTTGCGCCTGGCCCGAAGGTAGTCTCGCCCCCCCAGATTGTGGCGGGCCTTGCGACAGGGGGCGCAGGACGCGGAATCGGCTGATTCTGGCACTTTGCCCTGTAAGTCCTTGGTGCCAAAGGGGCCAGGGCGGTGCCATGATTCCTCGGCTTGGCACTGGCGGGGTGGCGCACAGCGGGGCCATCTCGGCGGATACGCCCCACATCCGCCCGTTGTCGGCAGAGAATGCCCACCGGCGGCGAACATCGGCGAACAATGGCAGCGCTCCGGCCGATGATGCGAACATGCGCCCGATGTCGGCGAACATGGCGAACAATCGGCAGGTGTCGGCGACCCCCTCGCACAATGCCCGAATCTCTGCGGACCCTTCGGACAATGGCCGCCTGTCGCCGAACCTTTCTGACATGGGCGGCGCGGCGGTGGACATCTCGCACATCGGCGGCGTCCGCTCGGACAATTGCGGCGGGCCTGGCGGTCATGCTCAGGGCGTGACGGCCCCGGCATGCCGATCGTCGGCTCTGGCGGCTGAAACCGGCCGAGGGTAGCGGTTTCGGCCCATCTGGCGACCGGGCAGGAAGTCTGCGAATCCGGCAGGAATCATGCTTAGCACGGGGCAGATTCCATGGCTTCATGTGACCTGACGAGGCGGGAATGGACCCGCCCGAAGCAGGAGCATTAACCATGCGTATCACGCGAATCGACTTCGAAGGCAGGAGAGGCCACTACGCCACGGCGCAGCGCCGCGTCGGGGCGGGCAACGCGCCCAACGTGGTGGTGGTCACCATCCTCACGCCCGACCAGCCCAACGGCCGCCAGCACCACGTCCTGGCCGACTGCGAGGACGATCTCCGCTCGATGGCCGAGTGCCTCCAGCACCACCTCGACGGCTGCCGGGGCACCAACAGCGACGTGTATGGCTACTACGCCGAGCTGCTTCGGCTCAGCGACATCTGAAAGGACACCACCATGGCAACGCAGAACAACAACACGCAGCGAACGATGGACGCCTTCAAGCGGGCACAGGCCGATATCGCCAGCTTGGCCGACTGGATCGAGTGCGAACTCCAGAAGCACGACGACCAGAAGGTCACCTGGGCGACGGTCGGTTCGCTGGAGCACGTCCGCGAGCAGTTGATCGAGACGCTGGTGTTCTTCTCCGGCGTCAACGGGACCGAGATCAAGCGCAGCCTCGACGAGCTGCACAGGTAAACCCCTTTTTGAAGGAGCACCGCGATGAAGAAGAACGATGTGGAAGCAGGCAAGGTGTACCGGGTCAAGGTCAGCGGGTCCGTCCAGGACGTCCGCATCACCGGCGAGAACCCGCACGGCGGATGGGATGGCGTGAACGTCGCCACGAAGCGGAAGGTCCGCATCAAGAGCGCCCAGCGCCTGCGGGCGGTCGCCGGCGAGCGCCCGGCCAAGCGGACAAAGATCGTCTCGCTGGCCGAGTACGAGGCCGACGCCAAGGGTAGCGCCCCGGCCGCCGACGTTGGCCCCGGGGCCGCCAAACCCGCCAAGGCGACCAAGGACGCCAAGCCCGCACCCAAACGCGACACGGGCGAACCTGCCGCCAAGGGCGGCCGCGTCCCGGCCGACGGCACCAAGAGGATGAGCCTTCTGGACGCGGCGGCGCACCTTCTGAGCCTGGGCACGCGCGACCCGATGCGATGCAAGGACATGGTGGACCTGGCCGTCCAGCGCGGCCTGTGGGCACCCCGCAACGGCGGCAAGACGCCCGCCGCGACCCTGCATGCTGCCATTTCGCGCGAGATCAAAACCAAGGCCGAGGCCAGCCGGTTCGTGAAGGCCGATCGCGGCAAGTTTGGCTTGGCCGAAAAGGCCTGATCCCCACCAGCAACACTCCTCAACCCCGCCGCCCGGCGGGGTTCTCTTCGGCCTGAGCCTCAAGCACAGCTGGCTGCCGTCGTCGGGCCTTCACTGACTGGGCCCAGACCAGATAGACGCACCACAAACCCGCCGGCACCAAGGTCAGAACCAGCAGCAGCGTCGACGAGGTGCCCGTCGCGCTGCCGGCCCATGCAAGCAGAAAGCCCATCGGGATCGCCCCGACTGCCAGGGACAACATGAAGCGCCCCAGGTGCATTCGTCCCAGGCCGGCCATGAAGGTCAGGACCTCCGGCACGACCGGCATGGCGCGAGAGGCGATGATCCCGCTGACGCCCCAGGTGTCAAAGAAGTGCTGAAGGTCGGCCATCTCCTGTTCATTGGCCAGGAACCTGCTGGCCCGCCGCCCGGCCAGACGAGCCAACGCGTAGGCAACCAGCCCGGCGAGAAACGACCCGGTCGCCCCAATCACCCCGCCCCAGAACGTGCCGTAGATGACGCCGACAGTCGCCACGACAGCGGAGGCCGGGATCGGCAGGAACAGGTCTCCAACCAGCAGACCGATGGCGACGGCCCATGCATAAGACCGTGCCGAGGCGATCCACGCGGTGAACTCCGAGGACTGGAAGTAGGCGTCCATCGGCTCGTGCCAGAGGAAGTACGGCACGAGGACCAGGACGATGATGCCCGCCGCTCAGGCCAGTCAGGCGCGACGAGTTCTCGCTGAAAGATTCCGATGGAGTACCCATGGCCAGGCGGAATCCGCGCGTATCGCTTCGGCCGCCCAGCTCCCCCATGGTGCGGTACGAGCAGCGCTGTGTATTCGCAGGGTCGCCCCACGAGCCGTTGCGGATGGCTCGCCCGTTGCCGCTGGCCGGGCCGCGCGGATTGGTGTAGGGGCTGACCGCGTAATAGTCCGCCGCGTACCAGTCGTTGCAGTACTCGAAGACGTTGCCGGCCATGTCGTAGAGGCCATAGCCGTTTGCCGCGAAGTATTTCGCCGGGTTGGTGTAGGGGTAGGTGCCCGTCGTGAAGGTTGGATGCGTGCCGCGCGTGGGACTGGTGTCGTAGCTGAAGGATCCGGCGGCGTTGTAGTTGACCCGGGCGTGCTGGATGGTATCGGCGTCGGCCCAGGGGAACCGGTGTCCGGCGGTGCCGCCCCGAGCTGCCTTCTCCCATTCCGCCTCCGTGGGCAGCCGGTACCCGGTGCTCCAGTTGCAGGCCCAGGTGGCAACATCGTACGCCAGTGGGCGGCTTTCCATCGCGCTCCGCCAGTTCGCGTACGCAGCGGCCCCATACCAGGAAACGTGCACGACCGGATGATTCTCCTTTCCGCTGATCACACCGAACGTGCTGCCGTTCCAGGTGATCCGGCTCTCCGATGTCGCGGTGCTCGTGCCGCAGTACGGATAGCTCGTGCCGCTGCCAGCCTTGTACACGATGCCGCTCGTTACGGTGATCAGGTTTCCTTGGGAGTTGGCCCAGTTTAACGCATCCGCGTACTGCTGGTTAGTGACCTCCGTCTGGCCCATGAAGATCGGGCTGACATACACGGCGTGCCGGGGAAGCTCGTTGGTCTGTCCTTCGGCGGAATCGAAGGAATTGCCCATCAGGAACTCGCCGGCGGGGATGAGCGCCATGCCCGGCGGGGCATTCTGGACGGTGATGCTCGCCTGAGCAGAGGCGGTCAACCCTTGTGGATCGCTGGCCGTGAAGACAATCAGGTGTGTTCCGCCGGACGCCGGCTGAACGCGAGTCGCCCCAGTCCACCGGTCAACGCTGCCCCGGGTCAGCATGAAGGCGGCGGGGCCGCCAACAGGGGCCAAGTCAACCGTGACTGATGCGGGCGCGGTGTCTGGGTCAGTGACCGTGCAGGTCAGGTGCAGTTCGCCTGCGACGTTTTGTACCAGCGTCCCGGCAATTATCGCGTCGGAAATGGCCGGCGGGCTGTTTGCCGGAGCGACCCAAATGTTTACCTGGACCGTCGCTGTCGCCCCACGGTCGTCAGTTGCAGTGAAGGTGACCGCATGGGAGCCTTCGGACGGCGGTTGCACGTTGGCCGAGCCAATCCAGCTATTTTCCGCGCCAAGACTCAGTGCGAGTGTACTCGGGCCGCCGATCAGGCTGAGATCCACGCTCACCGATGCAACGCTGCCATCCTGATCGCTGGCCGTGCAGGACAATTGAACCTGACCGGAGAAGGTTGCTTTCAGAGTGCCAGTGACTGCCGCGTTTGTGATTACCGGCGGGATGATCGGCGGGTCGACCGTAACTGAGGTTGTGCTTGTGGTGGTGGCTGCCTCATTGTCAGTCGCGGTGAACGTCACGGATGTAGAACCACTGACCGGAGGCTGAACCGTGGTGGTTCCGGCCCACTGATCGTTTGGGCCCTTGGCGAGGGCAAAATCAGCGGGGCCACCCAGCGCCGAAAGATCGACGATGACCGAGGTCACAGTGCCATCAGGATCACTTGCATTGCAGGCTATGGCGATCTGAGTGGAAGCATTCTGGGCAAGCTCGCCCGATATGGAAGGTTCACTGATCACGGGCGGCGCGTTTGCCGGACTGTAGCAGGACTGAAGAATGCCATAGTCAGATTGATCGACATCGCCGTCGCGGTCCAGGTCGGCCTGAATCACGCCGAAGGGGTCTTCGGCCAGCGTGCAGCCAGGGGCCACTGCGGGCAGAGTAGCCGGGTCATATGGAATACCTGGGCCCGTGGAGCACGCCTGGAAGACCTCGAAGTCGGCTTCCGTGACGCGCAGGGCCCCTGCGAGGCGGCTGGCCGTGCACCAGCAGGCCTCGCCGGTGTAGACGGCCGCGAATCGAGCCGGGCTAAAAGACTGATTTCCGCTCAAATCGACCGCGACGAAGAAGATGCAATTCGTCCCGCACTCAAGTGGAATGTCGGCTGACCACGATGTGGTGCCGGAGGCAATACCGGCTCGACCACGGTCGGTCTGCCATTTCACTTCCTTGATCCCGCGGTTGTCTGCGGCCGTACCGGAGATCTGCATGGATGCAGTATGGGTCTCAAGCTTGCCACCGGTATCGGGGTAGGTGATGGCGACCGTGGGCGGGCTGGTGTCGGCGTCGTAGTAAACACTGATCGAAGTCCCCCCGACATTGTTCGAGGTGTCCTGTGCCCTGACGGTGATGACGTTCGTACCGGGGTATAGGCTGATTGGGCCGGCCGACCAGCTAGTGGTCCCGCTCGCGTTGCCGCCGGGGCCCCGGTCGCTTTGCCACCAGACTATGCTCACCCCGAAATTGTCGCTGGCTGTGCCCGCCAAATTCACGGTATTTAAGGTCGTCTGGTAATAGCCGGAGGAACTGGGGCTGGTGATCAGGACTCCGGGCGGCTGATAGTCCACGCAGAAGACGGTGATTGAATCGGAGCCCATGTAGCCCCGGTAGTCCATGGCTTTGACGGCAATATCGTTATAACCAAGAGCCAGCGGGATGTCGTAGGCGGACCAGCTGTTGGTCCCATATGCCTGCCCCGAGCGGCCCAATGTTGTGTTGTACCACGCAACCCACGAGATGCCCGTCTGGTAACCGGATGCGGTTCCTGACAGGTTGATCGATCCTCGGTCAACCCACGAATACGGCTGTCGTTTGAAACGGGTTCCCCATCCACCTCGTCCGCCACTGCTTTAAGCTTGGAGCGGTCAGTGTCACCAGATGTCCCAGGCACCGTATCCAGTTTTACTGCGGATTTGGAAACGGGTTCGGTCATCGCCGGTTGCGCCTGAGCGGCAGGGGCGCCCTCTTGCACCTTGATTGCCTTGGCGCTCACCTGTTGGGGCTTCGCTGCGGTTTTAGCAGCCTTCTTGGCCGGCTGCTTAATGCCGTCTCGACCGATGCTTTCGGTGGCCCGCGGCAGCTTGTTGTCGCCTTCGAGTTTGCGGCGGTAGCTCCGCGCCGAAGACTCGCTGATGTGCAATGACTCCCCGATCACTGCATCAGAAGGCGGAGCGCCAGCCTTATCTGTGAATGCCTCTACGAAGCGGCGGCACGCCTCGATCTTCTCTTCCGGCTTGAGCCGCAGGCCGTGCTTGAGATTGGAGCCCATCGCCATGGCCAGCGCGTCGTATTCGGAGCCGGAGATCACGTCAGCATCAACGTCCGCCACCTTGCACTCCTTTGCGGCGTTGAGCCGGTGCCAACCGTCGCAAATCCTGAATCGTCCATCTGGTCGCTTCCACAGCACTGGCCTTGTCGTGAACCCTTCGAGCCGCCGGGTGGCCTTGATAACGCCGACGTATTCCTTCAGGGTGGCGTCATCCAGCGTCGCTCGGATTTGGAACCCCGTGTCGGCGAAATCAATCTCGTCGAGACGCACGACCTCGGTCCGCATGTTCATCGCACCAGTCTCATTCTCCTTCTTTAAAATCTGTTCCTTTGACATTTCTTACACCTCTCCGGCATCCTAGGCCGGGCATACTCTTCAAATCGGGCCTCTGCTGCCGCACCTTTGAGACTGCGGCAGCAGCAAGCCCGGCAGGCCAATCACACATCGCGATAGTCCTGCAGCGGGCGCACCTCACACGAGGGCGCCCATTCACCTGCCTCAATACCACGCTCATGTATATTCATCCCAAACACCTTCAGCTTTTCCACGCGCTCATTCAGGTGCGCCACTTCTTCTATCGGGCGGACCTTGACAAATCCTCAGGCCGCCAACCCAATCCCGACGTACTCCTGAACCACCTGGGTACGAACCGGAATCACCGGCACGCATCGATCACGGCGGGTGACCTCTGGATAATGCCGCTGAAGAGCCCGCCCAAATGCCGACTCATTCAGCACCCGGTGGCCTTGCCGCTTTGCCCATTTGCGGTAGCGCCTGTACACCTTGGCAGCAGACACCGATTCCCCTCTATACGCGACTACCTGCTCTTCCAAAAAGGCCAGCACAGGATCGGATTCCCGTCTGAGCTGCTGCAGTGCCTGCTCGCACTTGATGGAGGTCGAAAAGCCGTTCTGATCCAGCAGCCGGCGCAACCCTTCCACCGCCCAATTGAAAATCCCGGGCAGCTCGACTTTGAGCTTTTCAGCCAGTTTCCGGTCCTGCTTGGACTCCGGAATGGACACCTCGAACGGGATCAGAATCAGTCGGCGCCACACGCCTTCTGATTTATCCCGGACGGCCGGCGGGTCGTTGGTGGAGAAGATCAGCTTGGCCGTGGTCCGCATCGCCCGCGGCATTTTGAACTTGTAGTCGGCATTCACGCTTTCGCCGCAGCTTAACGCCTTGAGATGGCCTTCCTCGATGATCTGGTTATCACTCAGATCGGTGTAGATGTTGGCCAGTTTGTCTTCCAACTGGGCCAGCATGAAGTTGTTCCCCAGATTACTCAGCGACAGGGGGCTCACGTTCTCGTCGCCCAGCATGGCCTTCAGGACATCGAGGATCACGCTCTTGCCGTTGCCGCCGTCACCCTGCAGGATGAAGAACTTCTGGAACCGAGAATCCCGCAGCAGGCAATAGCCGAACATTTCCTGAAGCACCCGGATGCGCTGCTCGTCCCCATCAAGCACCTGATCGAGAAACCGAAGCCATCGCGGGCAGCGGGTCTTCGGATTATACACATAGGGCAGGACGCTCAGATTGAGCCACTCCGGTGAGTGCGCTTCGAGCGCTGCGGTCCCTGCCAGTAGCTGCTCCATTGAAAGCATGCCGTTGGCGAAGGCCATCACCCACTCCGAGCCAGCGGGTGCAGGGTTCCAGCCGTTGCCGTCGGCGATTTTGAACGGTGGTGTTCCGTCGGTCATGAGGCAGGCCAGCGCCTTCAATTTCGCCATTACCTCGCGGCAGAATGTGATCCCCGACTTATAACCGTTCTCCAGCAGCCAGCGCAGAAGAAAGTTCCTGAAATCCGAATCCTCGATCCGGCGGAATGCCATACCTGTCCACAGGTACGGGTGATCCCTGTAAAACCGCAGCGTGGGATGGCCATCAGCGCTACGGTGATCCGAGAGGAGATGAGTGGCCGCCTGCAGGGCGCCGGCTTCAATGGGGTTCCCCGTGGGTTTCGAAAATGAATTACGGAGACCGGTCTTGGATTTGACCACCCGAGTCACCTGGTGGCTATTCCTTGGCCCTACACGTCCAATCTTCTTGCTGCCAACACGATTAACCGAACTCAACATACGCACTCCAATACAAATCAAAAACAATCATGGAGAACACGCATCACGCCGCATGATTCTCCAGCGGCATGGTTGTGCATTCCGAACCGCTGCTCTACTTCCATCGGCCCTCATCCGACATCTCTTAGGGTCGAAGAAAGATTCCACGTAGAATCGTTTCGCACCGATGACTCGCACAACCATGACACCTCACACCGTATACAGCGGATCCTGCAGCCAGCACTCAAACGCACCTGCCTTGCCGTCTTTATTCCAGCAATTGGGTCGGCTGATATTGATCTCTACGCGGGGCCGCAGCATCGGGAAGTATTCTTGCACCGTCTGGCACATTACGTCGGCGGTGAGCTGCGCCACCGCCTCCAGGTACTCCGTTGGCGCCTCGAACACGAAGGCATCGTGGAATGGGCTGATCAGCCAGGCGTCATACTGCTCGTATAGCCGGTGAAGCTGATTACCCGCTGCTTTGAATACCACCGCGGCGGAACCCTGCACGGGATGGTTGGTCAGCCAGTTACGCTCTGAGCTTGAGGGCGTACCCGCTGTAGCTCGGTAGCGCCGAAGGCCGCTGCTGGTAACCGCATACCCTCGAATCGCCCCGAAATTAGCCGCATCCTGCAGGGCCTCTTGAAGCTGCGGGAACATGCTCATGAACTGTTCCTGCAGCCTACCGGCCTGCGATTCGCTGGTGTTCAGATAGATACTGAGCCCATGCGGGGTCAGGCCGTAAATGATGCCCAGCGTGCAGGTCTTCATCCGGTTGCGCAAATCCGGGTGAAGCTGCTTGAACTCGCGGCTGGGCAGGTTGCGGTCCTCATCGGTGAGCTGGTGGGCGTAGAAGCACTGGGCCATCGCCGAGTACACGTCGCCGGTGTTGAACATGGCAATCAGCTGCTCATCCCCGTACACGGCGGCGGCGATGCCCACCTCGATCTGCGAGAGGTCCACCTCCCCGATCGCCCGACCCGGCTCCGGCACAATCATGGGCCGAAGCACGCGATCCAGCCCCAGCACGTTGGGCCAGCGGCAGGTCTGGCGGCCGGTGTCGGCGCCCAGTTGCAGGTGCACGGGGTGGAACCGCCCGTCGGCACCGATCAACTCATCGCGGGTGATCGCGTCGGCTTGGAAATCCTGCAGTCGCCGTGCGGAGCGGATCAGCCCAATGGATGGATCCAGATGCATGACCCGCTTCATGTGGTCCTTGTCGAACGAGTAGGTCCCCCTCCGGCGGAAGGCATCCAGCCGGCCGCGTTGCCCGAAAAACGCCTGCAGTTGGTCATTGCTGTGGGGGTTTTCCAGTCCGAGTGCGTTAAGCTGCGTGAGTAGACCGGGCAGGTTATCCCTGCACGCCTGGATGGCACGGGCACGCTTTTCTTTATCTATCCGCACGCCGTTCCAGATCATCCGGGCGTTGGTCTCGACCCACGGCATCTCCACCGTCACCAGATGGTTCAAGACGCCGCCCAGGGTTGCCGCCTGAATTTGAGGCAGATAGAGCCGCGGCATCACCTCGGCTTGCGAAGCGGCGTAGGCGATCTGATCGCCGGTAAACGGGGCGGCAACCGGATGACTCTGGAACGATCGCTGCAGACAGTCGGCGCTCAAACCTCGTGGATTATCAATCCCGTAACGCAGACAAACCTGCCCAAGCGAGAGCCTGATTTCCTGATCCTGTTCGGCGTCCAACTTGGCGCGGATATCCTGCGGTTGGTCGGCGCTGACGGGTTCGGGCCGGTATTTGCCCAGTTCCAGCGCCCGCTCGCAGATCCGGGTATCCCAGAGTTGATCCGGTGCCCGCAGACCGAGCTGCCAAATTGAGAAGAGGACCTCATTCAACCCGTGCCCGACGAATGGCACCGGCATCCGCAGAATGGTCGTGAGAGACTCAATGACGGCGGGTTCTTGCAGGTCGCACACGAACGGATAAATCAGATCGCCCTGCCCGTCCGTCTCCACGAAAGAGATGGCCAGCAATAATGGCTCAATGCTCTTCGGGTCGGTCCAGATCCGGCCGTTTTCAAGATTCACCGGCTCCCGCTTGTGCCGGTATTGGACGGCTACGCCAGCAAACGCAATTGGCCGCTGCTGCGTAAACTCAACCATCGCACGCGCTGTCTCGCCGTCGTCCACGAGGCTTGTCTTTTTCGCGTAGAACTCCGGGGTCCGCGGAAATGCGCACCGTCCCCGCTCAATTACCGGCTGCCGGGCCTCTGCCTCGGCCAGCCTTTTCTCATACCACGGTAATAACTGCATCCGACAACCTGACTCATGTTTCTTTCTCAATAAAACGGGCCGGGCTCCCGCCGACCGGACAAAACCCCTATATAAATACTTATAAAGGGATTCTGTCCGGTTCGTACCGCCGCACCGTCCGCTCGCTAACCCTAAGCTTCTCCGCCACTTGCGACTGGGTGAGGCCCTGCGCCCGCAGCGCCGCGACCTGTTCGGCCTTCTTGTGGGTCTTGTACTGTTGGCGCGAGCTGATCCCGAAAAACAGCCGAGCCTCGGGCAGCAGATCGAACTCCTGCGTGTACTCCACACCGGGAATCTGCCCGCACTGGAAAGTGATGATCTCCCGTGGCCGGGTAAATGGCCGCACCCGCCCCACCGCCTGCAGGACCGGGTCCAATTCCTGATATTCCAAGGCCAGCGGCGCGGCCTGATGCACGTCGTAGATCCGGTCGCGGGGATTGGCCACCTGAGCGATCCGCCGCTTGGGACGGCCCTGAGTGATGATTTCAATCTGCAGACGCCAGTTCTGCGGAATGATGTCCTGCAGGCACTGGTTCACGATATACTCGTTCACGTAGTAGCCGTTCAGGCAGTAGGCCGCGTCGAAGTGCTCAAATAAGTTCACGCCGATGATGCCGTAGTGAATGATGGGGATCACGCCCGGAGTCGCCAGCGATGCCGCGGTAAACCCGCTGGTCAGCAATCGCACATTACCGTGCCCTAGCTCCGCAAGGCGTTGCTCCAGATACTCGGCGCACTCGGGCACGAACGCTTTCTTGCTGACCAGCAGGGGTCGCTTGCCCTCCTCCAGCCGCCGCGCCACCAATCCGGCGAAGAAGTCCAAGATCTGCGGCTTATTGCCCGGAAAATGCCGCTTGGTGCCGATGCTGCTGGCGAGGTTGTACCAGCGGGTGTCCGGATGCAGGAACCGGTAATCCGAGAACGGCGCCTCAAAGCGATGCCCATAGCGATATTCGGCGAACTGCGGGCTGGTGGTGCTGCTGAACACCAGGCAGTGCTCCCCCAGCTTGGGCATGGAGCTAAAACAGATCTCGCCCGCGCGACCCCGCAGGCGGCTGTCCATGTCGCTCTGCGCGAACGCCTTGAGCTGATGCCCGAGAAACCGGAACTTCTCGCCGTGAGCCCGCCATCCGGCCCGCTGAACGGCGACCATCCAGTCCTGCGGCATGCGCGGCATGTGATCGTACCACTCGTCGCCCACCAGATCGTCCGTCCGGGTTTGAAGCAAGAGATCGACGATGTAGATCCACTTCTCATGGATCTTCTTGTGCGGCGGGTATTTGAGCGACTTGAGCACGTCCGCGAACCGCTGCAGCTCATCGTAGGGAATAGTCTGCTCGACCGGCTTGGCTATGAAACTCGACTCGTCCATGAGCACCAGGCAACTCTGGGCGCCGGTGGACCGCTTCAGGTAGGGAACGAACCGCGGCGAGCGTTCCAGGTGAGTCTGGGTCGCATAGATCAGGCCGGTGCCTTTCAGCCCTTTGCCGTACTGGTTGGGCCAGAAACAGCCTCCCTTGAGCGGGCACTGGCCGCAGATTTCCACCCGGCCCAGCGCCGCCATCCCGGCCTTCTCGTATTGGCGCCATTGGGCATCCCGCTGCTTGCCGCATTGCTTGCCGGGCCGTGGTCGGATATTGACCACCCGCACGCCGGTCGGCGGATTCTTCAAGGGCCTGCGCTCGTTGATCAACTGCCGCGTGGGCGAGAGCACGATGACCAACTCGAAATGCTTGCCCCCGGTCGCCTCCACGGTGATCTCATCCAGCCAGCTGGATTTACCGACGCCGACCGGTAATTGCACCAGCACCTGCTTGTGCTGCTGAACGAGGCCCACCCCGTAGCGGCCGGTGAGACCGCTACGGAATAGGGCCAGATCTTGGGTTGCATCAATGAGCCTCATCGAGAGAGATGCCCTTGATTTTCACAATGCTCGCAACGGATTGGAACTCCATGAGCAACCGGTTGTCGTACAGCGGGTAGACGTCGGCCAGGTCGATCTCCCCAGACTGGACGCGCTTGGTGAAGGCCGCGATTACGGCGCTGCCGTCATCTAAGTCCTCGGGTATGGCCGAGGCAGTCAGCTCGAACTTGCTGTTGCTGGCTTTTCGAATCAGCGCCACCTTGGGTTCACCCGAGGCGATCACCTTGAGCAATTGCGGCTTGAGGCCGCCGGGCTTCATGTTCGGGGTCAGCGCGACCACGTCGATAACCTTCATGCCCGGCCGGTACACCGGCACCAGGATGCGCTCCTCCAATGTCCGTCCGACCCGGCACAGCAGGCAGGTCGGGCCGTTGCAGCGCAGGTAGCCGCGGTAATTCGGGTCATCCAGAAAATGGATGCTGACCCGCACACCTTCGGCGCTGAACGGGATTACCGGCGTCTCGTTCCCGTCAAACTGGACCAACTCCGGCTGACGTCCACCGGCGGCATAGACCTTCAACTCCTCCACCAGATTGACGGTCTTGGATCTGGGCTGCTCAACGTGAGCAGCAGGGGTTTCAATTGCGGTCGTCGTGTCGCTCATTATTCTCCTCCCTCGATGATCTCAATAGAACAATTCGTGCTCTTGGCCGGCTTCCGCAGGCATTCCTCAGCCTGACGGACCTCCTGCGGCGAAAACAACCGCTTGCCGCCGGCTCGCAGCTCCGGCTCGGGGATCACGCCGCACTGCAGCAGGTAAATCAGCTGGCACCGACGCAGGTGCAGCTTTTTGGCCAGCTCGCCGGAACTCAGGAACTGCGGGCTCTCTTTTTCAGTCTTTTCTGACATGGGAAACTCCTTTCGGAAAAACAAATCTCGGTCATCAACACGATGACCTCGCATAGCTTCTCTCGGCTCAACTTCAAAGATGTCATCAAAGGAGTGAAGAAGTTCTGCGGATTGTGATTTGATGGTCGTCGAAGAAATCAGCAAAGCCGCGACCGGGAAGCCAAAAACAAAAAGAGCCCCGGCATCAACCGGAGCCCTTGTCCGCCGAAAGGTGTGAATCGGCTTAGCCCATGGTCGCCATCATCAGCTCAGGGTGGTAATCGGCCAATGCTTCGCGAATCAGGCGCCGCTTGGCAAGCTCAGGATCCGCCAGCTTGGCCCGGAAATACGCCTGGGTTTGCTCCCGCCGAGGGGCACCGGTCATACTCGCGTACTCCGCAAAAGGATAGTCCGTCCAATCAAACGCCCTTTTCGGCAGAGGCTTGCTGCCGCCCTTCAGGAGCACAAGAGCACTCCCAAAACGGTATTGCCAGGATTGACACAGCCATCCTCCGACGCGGTCCGCCAGCCCGAAGCCCAAAGAGGCGGTATTGATGTAACGGGATAACGCTGCCTCGTTCAGCTGCTGAAAGTCACAAATGATGAATGCCACTCCACCGAAAAGCAGATGATCCGCAATCCAGGAGAGTGCCTTCCTCATGTCGGACACCCTGGGATCAATCGAGTCAATGCTCACGATCAGTTCGAAACGCTGCTCCATCCTCGTCGACATATAATCGAGGCACTGGAAGTCAGCGTTGACCAGCGATGCGCTTCGGGACTGAGCATACTTGATCGACTCGGGGCTCAGATCGACGCCCACCACTTCATTCGGGCACTTGCCTGCCAGGAAGATGGGTAGGTAGCCGACGTAACAGCCAAGGTCCAGAATCGGCCCTTGAATTTCGAGCTTACGCACCAGGAAGAGCACCTCGGCAATGGAATCCAGAATGACGCTGCGTCTGCTGCTCTGAGCTCTTCCCGCAAGCAAGTCCTGAGCCTGTATGTCGAAGAACTCCCGCACCAGATCTGCCGCATGGTTCCCTGTTTCGAGCGCAGAGCGCACCTGACGCAAAAGACCGTCATACCGAGACCGCACGCTGGGCTCAAGTGGTTGGAGCAATTCATCCATCCAGATCTCATTGGGCTTTGTGACCAGGTCAATGCCCCAGTCCTTCACCAGGTAATTGTCGATTTCTCGCACCTCGGGCACGGTCAGGTGAACCTGGTGCACATCCGATGCCAGCGATCGCAGTAACTGAATTCGAGTATTGGCGTTCATGAGATTTCCTCTTTCGGCCCGACTCCATGGTCGGACATTTCGGTCAATGAGCGCGGCGGCAACCGCCACCGCGATGGTCCTGTGATTTACTGCACGGATTCCTAACGGCCTCGGTCGGCAGGAGGGCAGGGCCCCGAGT
>CAZEOR010000013.1:0-19010 GCA_964513695.1 uncultured Thiobacillus sp. | reverse complement strand
AGTGCTGGAACGCCTGCCGGAAAGTGTGCGCGAACAACATGAACACTTCGCCACCTGCGACAGTTGCCGGCGGGTGTTCTGAGAGGGCTCCCACTGACGCCGCATGAGGGCGGTGCTGGCGGGGGTGATGGGGCGGAAAATCTGAAGATATCCACGACCGAACGATTGTCCGTACGAGTTGTCTTGGGAGATTCATCCGCGTGGACTAGCATGATCCGGTAATCCCCCCATCTTCCCGTCATCACCCCAACAACCACCAAATCAGGAGGCGGCCATGATCCATTTCACCGTCAACGGCAAACCCCACAGCGTGGATGTGCCCGGCGACACGCCACTGCTGTGGGTTCTGCGCGATCACCTGCGCCTAACCGGCACCAAGTTCGGCTGCGGCGAATCCTTCTGCGGTGCCTGTACCGTCCATATCGACGGCAAGCCGGCGAAAGCCTGCGCGGTGGAAGTGGGCGGCATGGCCGGGAAAAGCGTCACCACCATTGAGGGCATCCAGGGGCCGGTCATCGAAGCCCTGCGCGCCACCTGGGCGGAGCTGGACGTGCCCCAGTGCGGCTACTGCCACTCGGGCCAGCTCATGCGCGCTGTCGCACTGTTGGCGGGCAACCCCAGGCCCAGCGATGAGCAGATCGACACGGCCATGAACGGCAACCTGTGCCGCTGCGCCACCTATCAGCGCATCCGCGACGGCATCCATGCCGCCGCCCAGCGTTTGAGCGCCTGAGCGGGAGACTGATCATGAATGCCATCCAAGATCCTTCCCGCCGCGATTTCATCAAGGCCGGCGCCGCCCTCGGGGCCGGCTTCACCCTGGGTTTCCACCTCAAATCTGCCCGCGCCGCCAAGCTGTCCCTGCCGACCCCGGCCGGCGAGGCTTTCGCCCCCAACGCCTTCATCCGCATCACCCCGGACGGCGCCGTCACCGTGCTGATCAAGCATCTGGAAATGGGCCAGGGCGTGAATACCGGCCTGCCCGCCCTGGTGGCCGAGGAACTGGAAGTGCCCTGGAAGGACATCCGCGTGGAAAGTGCCCCCGCCGACCACACCCTATACAACAACCTGCTCTGGGGCCCCATGCAGGGAACCGGCGGCAGCACCGCCATGGCCAACTCCTACGCGCAGTTGCGCAAGGCCGGCGCCACTGCGCGGGAGATGCTGAAGGAGGCCGCCGCACGGGCCTGGAAGGTGGATCGCGCCAGCCTCAAGGCTGAAGCGGGCCATGTGGTGAATCCGGCCACAGGCCAGCGCCTGCCCTACGGCCAGCTTGCCCAATCGGCGGCCCTGCTGGAGGTGCCGGACAAGGTGGAGCTCAAGGCCGCGAAGGACTTCAAGGTCATCGGCAAGGGCTTCAAGCGCACCGACACCCGAGCCAAGTCCGACGGCAGCGCGAAGTTCGGCCTGGACCTGTACCTGGACGGCATGCTCACCGCCGTGGTGGCGCGGCCGCCCCGCTTCGGCGACAAGCTCAGGTCCTTCAACGCCGACAAGGTCCTGGCCGTGCCCGGCGTGAAGGCGGCGTTCGCCATTCCCGCCGGTGTCGCCGTGGTGGCGACAGATACCTGGTCCGCCATCAAGGGACGTCAGGCCCTGAGCGTGGAATGGGAGCCCGGTCCGGGCGCCGGCCTGTCCACGGAATCCATCTTCGCGTCCTACCGGGAACTGGCCAAACAGCCTGGCGCGGTGGCCCGTGACGACGGCGACGCGGCCAAGGCCCTGGCCGCGTCGGCCAAGCGCATCGCCGCCGAATTCGAAGTGCCCTACCTGGCCCATGCCCCCATGGAACCCCTTAACTGCGTGGTCCACGTCAAGGAGGGCGGCTGCGACATCTGGACCGGTGATCAGTTCCAGACCGGCGACCAGCGCAACGCCGCCAAGGTCCTGGGCATCGCCCCCGAGAAGGTGCGCATCCACACGATGTTCGCCGGCGGCAGCTTCGGCCGGCGCGCCAACACCCAGTCCGACTACATCGTCGAGGGCGTGGCCATCGCCAAGCGCATGGGCGTGCCGGTGAAGACGATGTGGTCGCGTGAGGACGATATCCACGGCGGCTACTACCGGCCCTGTTACCTGCACACCCTGGAAGCAGGCCTGGACGCCAAGGGCCATCCCGTCGCCTGGAAGCACCGCATCGTCGGCCAGTCCATCGTCGCCGGCACGCCCTTCGAGGGCGGCATGGTCAAGAACGGCGTCGACCACACCTCGGTGGAAGGCGCCTCCAACCTGCCCTACGCCATTCCCAACCTGCATGTTGACCTGCATTCGCCCAGGTTGCCGGTGCCCGTGCTGTGGTGGCGTTCGGTGGGCAGCACCCACACTGCTTTCGCCACGGAAGTGTTCCTGGACGAACTGGCCCACGCCGCCGGCGCCGACCCGGTGGAATTCCGCAGGAAGCTGCTCAAGGGCCATCCGCGCCACCTGGGCGTGCTGAATCTCGCTGCGGAAAAAGCCGGCTGGGGCAAGCCGCTACCGGCGGGCTGGGGCCGGGGCGTGGCGGTGCACGAGTCCTTCAACAGCTATGTGGCCGAGGTGGCCGAAGTGAGCGTGCAACCCAACGGCGAATTCAAGGTGGAACGGGTGGTCTGCGCCGTGGACTGCGGTACCGCCGTCACCCCGGATGTGGTGAAGGCCCAGATGGAAGGCGGCATCGGCTTCGGTCTGGCCGCCGCCCTGCACGGCGCCGTCACCCTACAGGACGGCCGCGCGGTCCAGTCCAACTTCGACGACTTCCGCATCCTGCGCATGAAGGAAATGCCCCGGGTGGAAGTGCACATCATCGCCAGCGACGCCCCGCCCACCGGCGTCGGTGAGCCTGGCGTGCCGCCCATCGCCCCGGCGGTGGCCAACGCCCTGTTCGCCGCCACCGGCAAGCGCCTGCGCAAGCTGCCCCTGGGCACCAAAGTGGTCTGACGCCGGCCCCATGCAAAGCGCCGACCTGGAAGTCCTGCAAGCCGCCCAGGGCTGGCTCGCCCAGGGCCGGCGCGTGGCCCTGGCCACGGTGGTACGCACCTTCGGCAGCGCGCCCCGGCCGGAAGGCGCGCTGCTGGCCCTGTCCGATCAGGGCTTGCTCACAGGCTCGGTGTCCGGCGGCTGCATCGAGGCCGATCTGCTGGAGCGGGTGCGCGCCGCCTTCCCCGCTCGACCCGAACTCGTGGGCTATGGCGTGGAGACCGGCACCGCGCGCCGCTTCGGCCTGCCCTGCGGCGGCACCCTGGAACTGGTGCTGGAACCCCTGTGCGGAGCCGATGCCCTGGCTCCGGTCCTCGCCGCCCTGGCCGGGCGGCGTTGCCTGCGCCGCAGCCTGGATATGGAAACAGGCCGGGTGGAATTCGATGCGGGCGAATCCCTGGACCAGTGCAGTTTCGACGGCCGCCGTTTGCGCCGCGTCTTCGGCCCCCGCTGGCGCTTGTTGGCCATCGGCGCCGGCCAGATCACCCGTTTCCTGGCGGACATGGCCCAGGCCCTGGATTACGAGATTCTGGTGTGCGAACCGCGCGAGGAATACCGCGCTTCCTGGCGGGACGACGGCGCCACCCGCCTGCTCCCCGGCATGCCCGACGATGTGGTACGGGAACTGGCCGCGGACGGCCGCAGCCTGGTGGTGGCCCTGACCCACGATCCCAAGCTGGACGACCTGGCCCTGATGGAGGCGCTCATCTCCCCGGCCTTCTACGTGGGCGCCCTGGGTTCCCGGCGCAACCAGACCAAGCGGCGGGAACGTCTGCTGGAAATGGGGCTCTCGCGGGAACAAGTGGACCGCCTGCGCGGCCCGGTGGGCCTGGAACTGGGCGGCAAGACCCCGGCGGAAATCGCTCTCGCCATCCTGGCCGAGGTCACCGCCCTGCGCCACGGCCGAACCCTCCGGCTGGACGCGCCGCAACGCGCAGCCAGCCCGGCTTGCGCCTGATGCAAGCCATCCTGCTCTCCGCCGGCCGGGGCACCCGCTTTGGCGCCGACAAGCTCATGCATCCGCTGGCGGACGGCATCCCCATGGCCCTGGCCGCCGCCCGCAACCTGCTCGCCGCGCTGCCCGACGTCCTGGCCGTGGTCAACGGCGGGAACCCGGAGCTCATGGCCCTGCTGGAAGAGATGGGCGTGGGAGTTAGTGTCTGTCCCGACGCGGCACAAGGCATGGGCGCCAGCCTGGCCTGGGGTGTGGCCCAAACCCGGGGGGCGGACGGCTGGCTCATCGCCCTGGCGGACATGCCCTGGATCAGGCCGGAGACCTTACTTGCCGTGGCCGAAACGGTAACCGGTCCGAGCGTCATCGCCGCGCCGGTGTACCAGGGAAGGCGCGGCCATCCCGTGGCCTTCGGCCGGGACTATGGCGCGGCGCTTATGGCGTTGTCGGGAGATGAAGGCGCCCGGCGGCTGCTCGCCGGCTTCGCCCGGGAAGTGGTCCTGCTGACCTGCGAGGATTCAGGCGTTGTCCGGGATATCGATTTGCCGGAAGGGATCGCCGGCTGAACGCGTGATGGGTAGGGCGGACGTATTTCGCGGTGCAGCTAGTCTTCCACCACGTCGGTGGTCCAGTGCTGCTCCACCTTCTTCAGCCGGTAGTTGAAATGGGGCGGGCTCATGGCGAAGGTGAGGAACAGGAAGCCGAAGGCCAGCACGCCCCAGACCGCGTAAACCTGGAAGCGGAAGGTGCTCTGCTCGTCCAGTCCCATGCCGGCATAGTGTTGGCTGAGGCTGCCCAGGTAGGCCATGACGCCATCGAAGCTGAAACCGCCCAGGATGAAGACGAGCCAGGCGCCGACCGCCACCGGGCAGAGCAGGGCCGCCACCAGCAGCCTGCGCACATAATCGTTGATGTCACGGATGGTGTGCATGGCAATCTCCTCGTGTCTATGTGCTTGTCTGACAACTCTAGGCCAACGGCCGTTCCTGGGCCAGCGGTGAATCACTGATGTGGTGTGTTCTCGGGCTCTTCCCAATCCGGATCGAAGTCCCTGGCCCAATCCCCCCAGGTGTACCAATCCTCGCCCAGCATCTCCGCCGGATGTTCGGTGCGACCCGAGCCGTTGCCGCACAGGAGCGAATCCGCCGGGCAGTACTTGTCGCATCCCCAGCAAATCCGCTCGGGATGCTTGGGGTGCAGGGGGAACTTCTGTTTGGCCTTTTTCACGGCGTCTACAATCGGCGTGGCTTGGGTCAACGAAGGGCTTCATGTCGGGCGGTTCGTTTCATAGCGCTCCAAGTTTAGCGCCGTCTCATTTCTGCTTACTTGCCTTGATCCGGCACGAACTTCAGCACGTTGCCGTTGATGCAATAGCGCTTGCCGGTGGGCGGCGGGCCGTCGTCGAAGACGTGGCCCAGGTGGATGCCGGAACTGGCGCTGCGCACCTCGACGCGCTTCATGCCGTAGGCAACATCCTCGTGCAGGGTGAGGGCGCCTGGCACCGGGTTGAAGAAGCTGGGCCAGCCGGTGCCGCTGTTGAACTTGGCGTCGCTGCGGAACAGGGGCGCACCGGTGACGGGATCGACGAAGGTGCCGGGGCGCTTCTCGTCCAGGTGGGAGCCGGTGCCGGCGCGCTCGGTGCCCTGCTCGAAGGCGATACGGCGTTGCTCCGGCGTCAGCAACTGGAAGCCCAGCCACTTCCAGAATCGGGCCTTGTCGCCGTCGTAGCCGGTGTAGCGCGACACTTCCTTGCCCCGTTCGAACAGCACGATGGTGGGGGTGGCGAACAGGGATTTCTCCAGTTTCCAGTCGCCGGGCGCGTTGGGGTTGAGGGTGCTGGACACTGGCACCGGGGATTGCCAGTGGTCGAGCACGTCGGCCTTGAACTTCTCGCAGAAGGGGCAATGCTCGGCCTCGAACACCACCAATTGGCGCTCGAAGTTCAGCGCCTTGCTTTCCAGGCGCGGCGCGGCCTTGGACTCGGCGGGCATGCCGGAATAGGCGCCCGGGTACTTCACGCCGGTGCCGCCCAGGCCGCAATAGCCCTTGGGATTCTTCTTCAGGTAATCCTGGTGGTAGTCCTCGGCGGCGTGGTAGGCCTTCAGCGGCGCGATCTCGGTGGTGATCCTGCCCAGGCCGGCCTGGGTCAGCGCCTTTTGATAGGCGGCGCGGGTGGTTTCCGCGACGGCCAGCTGGGCGTCGGAATGGGTGTACACGGCGCTGCGGTAATTGCTGCCCACATCGTTGCCCTGGCGGTCGCCCTGGGTCGGGTCGTGGCTTTCCCAAAACCTGGCTAGCACAGCGGCCAGATCGGTTTTGGCGGGGTCGAAAGTCACCTTCACCACTTCCGCGTGGTTGCGCTTGGCGGACTTGCCGTACCGCAGCGCCCGCTCCTGGGCCAGGACGGCTTCATAGCTGCCCTCGATCTCCCCATTCGCGTAGCCGCTCTCCACATCCACCACGCCGGGGATTTCCGACATGCGCTTCTCCGCGCCCCAGAAACAGCCCATGCCCAGGACGATGGAATCGAGCTTGCTGGAATCCAGCAGCGCGGCCGGCTTGGCCTTGGCGCCGGCGGCCACGGCGTCTTCCCTGGTGCAGGCGCTCAGCAGAAGGCCCAGGCCCAGGGTCATGAACAGCGTCAGCAGGGTTCGAATGGAAAACATGGCAGGACTCCTCAGGCGTGTTGGTTCACATCGTTGCGGGGACGGAACGTCTTGTCCGCACGGAGTGGATAGATTGATCCCGGATCGAACGCAGGTGTTTAACGAATTCGTTAACTTCGCATCATCCGTTCCGACTGGGAAGCGGTGTACGGAGTTCGCGCGGGGCAGAAGGGCGATGTTGGAGGGGGTCAATAAGCGAAGCGCATTGCGCCGCATGCCTGCTGCGTAAGTAGCCCGACGACCAACTCGCCCGTATAGAGTGAGCTCCAGAGCATTTCTTGTGCATGCATTCGTGCATACACTTGGGTGCATGGAAATCGAGTTCGACCCCGACAAAGCCGCTGCCAACCTGTTGAATCATGACGGCGTGTCATTCGAAGAAGCCAAGTCGGTGCTGCTTGATCCTTACGCGTTGACACGGGAAGACCCGGACGCCGAAGGCGAGCAGCGATTTGTAACCCTGGGCATGGGCGGCAAGGGCCGGATTCTGATCGTGGTGTGGACGCTGCGTGGTGACACGCCGTGCCTGATATCGGCCTGGAAGGCCAACCAACCGCAACGGAAGCGATATGAGCAACAGTTCTGACCCCATGTTCGACCGCTACACCGAGATGGATTTCACCGACGCCAAACCCGTGGCGGAGGTGCCCGCGCTGGCGAAGCTGCAAGCCGCGCATGGCGGCAAGTCGCGCATCACCATGCGCGTGGATAACACGACACTGGCTTATTACAAGGCCCGCGCCGAGATGACCGGCGGCAACTACCAGACCATGATGAACGAAGCGCTACGCCAATTCGCGGAGGGGCAAACCCTCGCCGACGTGGTACGGGAAACCATCAGGGAAGAGCTGCATCAAGCCTGAGTTAACCGGGAAACCGTTGTTCGTCCTGTACTGGCCCCGATTGGCATGAGGTGATACACGAATGAACCCGATGCAGGTCAAGCCCAACCCAGGTGTTTCCTCTTAAAGCGTATCGGCATCTGGATGAGAGCGAAAACATTGTGAGCCTGGCCCTTTAATTCCGCGAAAACAATGTGAGCCTGACCCCCATGGCGCAATGGCGCCCAATGAAATAAATCGTTAGCGTTAACCATTTTCGGCAAGTATTCCAACAATACGATTAATAACTTCCTCAAAATCACCCAAGAACTGCTGGCATACACTGATAGTAAACAAATGAAGGCATTCAGGCCGTTCTAAGCCGAGATTCTTGGATATCTCATGGAATTCATTATGCTTGCCAGCCTGTAAACCATATTCAAGAATATCCGACAGAGTATCAATATCCGATGAGGTTAAGGATGCTATTTTGGCAATACATTCAGCACTCTTTTGTACTATCCATGCCTCAGGCCATGTGTCTCCTGGTAAATAGGATATATGGGATTTAAACCAATCCGAAAAGTTAGCATCGGCGCTCTCGGCCATTTTTTAGCATGAGATAAGTTTTCTTGCTCTTTGTTTGTTTGGTCGCCATCAAATACCGCCAGTGTGGGTCTATCTTCGCCCTTTACGTAGATGGCGGCGAGTTGTCTTGCTAGAGCCGTTGCAGAGCCAATGACTGTTACCGTAATGCGTGAACGAATTTCTGCTGAAAGGCTGGACTGTAGTAGCGCCTTGGCCACTTCGTCTTCAACTAAGATATCCAATTCCTTTCCGGCAATTGATGCCATTTTTGCAAATGCAAAATCCGATGAAATTGAATCTGTGATTTTTGTTTTCCCATTTATTCGCTCGACAAAGTAACGTGCATCGTAGGGTAGGCAGTCAAATATCTCTTTTGAATGTGTCGTGCAGATAACCTGAGTATGAGTTTCGATGCATACGTCTTTTAGTTTTTCGATAAATTTCTTTTGCGCCTCGGCGTGCAATCCCAACTCTACCTCATCCATGACAAGAAGTGCGCCCTCTCCACACGAATATATGGTTGAGAATATTTCAAATAGAGCATTTTCTCCGGCCCCCATATTAAAGCCTGAGTAGATGGTTTCTCCAACCTGGACAATTGGTAAACTATACTTCGAGTACTCTAGATAACGAAATTTATCGTATGTCCTCCCAAGTACATAACCAACGGCTCCTTTTACTTTTTCCTCCCACCCTTTGGGCTGTGCATCCTTGAATGCCTTGGAATATGAGCGGGATTGGCTACGTTCGCTGTGAGGAACTATCCGATCGATTCCAAGAAAGACAACGTTCCTCTTGACCCTTTCAGCATAGTCATTCCATTTTCCACCCTGATTTTTCCACCGACGTTGGTAGCCAATGCCAATTCCCTCCGGTAGGGCTTCTGTTTTTTTCCATTTGTTGTACGAAATACCATATCGGATGGTAATCCCTTGCGGAGGGATTTCTTCCGTGTGCTGCACAAAGAAATCAGAAAACGTATAGTAAGAAACTTTTCTCTTGGGCAGTTTGAACCCGTTTTTTTGATTGTGAAAGGCGCAGCATGCTAGCGCCAAAATTGTTGATTTCCCTGCTCCATTCTTTCCGGCGATCGCGGTAATTGGATATTAGAAGCGAATGTCAAGTGAATTGATTCCTCGTAATGCGCCTTTATGAAGCTGGATTCTTCGAAGATGTGTATGTGAATTGTCATTGGCGAAACGCTGCCTTAGTTTCTTATCCTTATTGCTTTCTCGATATTTCATTGTGACAGCGCCTTTCTTGAGTTTGCCGAGACATTCATATCCCCTTTTTTCTTGTTCTGGGTGAGGGTGAATCTTCGAGTTGGCGCTGCTGGCAGGTATGACATTTGTTATCTCCCTGTTTGTTTGGACAAATTTACGTTGCCGAATGAGGGTTTTGCAAGGGGAGAATCACAAGGAGTGAATATCGTTCCCCTTAAACACTCGCACCCCAATCTTCCCCTTCCCCAACCACCCCTTCAGCAGCATGTAAACATCCATATCAAACCTCACCCGCCCCGCCTGCTCCAGCAACTCATGGATTTCCGCCTCGCTCTTCGCCGTGCCCAGATAGCGCCAGCCATCCACCAGATGGACCTCCTCCACGCCCAGGAAGTCGTCCCGTTCCACCAGGCCGATGGGGCCGGGGTAGGGCCAGGCTTTCAGCTTGAGTTTGGCCAGGGCGGTCATCAGGCGGGCGCTGTGCAGGCCGATGGCTTCCTTGCCGACGCAGGCGCCCCGGCATTTGCCGACCTGGTGGGCGAAGCAGGGGCGGCCGGGTTTAGCGGGTTTTTCCAGGCCGAGGACGATGGGGCATAGCTCGTAGGCTTCGGCGAGTTTGCGCAGGGTGTTGGTGGCGACGCGCTTCGTGGCGAACAAGCCGAACTGGTCGCCGGCGCGGCCGAAGTCCGGGTCTTCGCCGCTGGCGAGGCTGGGCCGGAAGTCGCCGGGGGCGGCTTCCTCCAGTGTCCAGGCGCACAGGTCGGCGGCCCGGCGCAGGCGGCGGTTGTGCAGGGGCCGGCCTTCCTTCACCAACTTCGATTCCAGCAGCAGGGCGCCCAGTTCGCCGACGGTTTCGCGCCAGTCGATGCGGCGCACTTCCTGGGCGAGCCGCATTTCCTTGTTTTCCCGGGTGTCGGCGGCGAAGTGGGACAGCACCCGCTTGCGCAGGTTGAGGCTCTTGCCGACGTACAGCAGGGCGTCGTTCTCGCCGTAGAGCAGGTAGACGCCGGGGGTGTCCGGCAGGTCGTCGAGCAGGGCCGGGTCGAGATGGGGCGGCAGGCTGGGGCGCTTGAGCTGGTGGGTCACGGCTTCCAGCAGGGCATCCGCGCCCTTGTCCCGCTGTGCCAGGCGCCAGAACTGCCAGATCAGGTCAGCGTCGCCCAGGGCGCGGTGGCGGTGCTCGGGGTTTTCCAGGGCCAGGCCGTGGCGGGCGATGAGGCTGTCCAGGCTGTGCTTGTGGTGTTCCGGGAACAGCTTGCGCGACAGGCGCACGGTGCACAGCACGTCGCAGCGGAAGCGCCGGCCCAGGCGCTGGAATTCGTTCTTGACGAAGCCGTAGTCGAAGCGGGCGTTGTGAGCGACGAACAGGCGGCCGTGCAGGCGCTCGGCCAGCTCATCCGCCACCTGGGCGAAGGTGGGAGCAACCGCCACCATGGCGTTGCTGATACCGGTGAGCTGGGTGATGAACTGGGGGATGGGCCGTTCCGGATTGACCAGGGTGCTCCAGGTGGAGACCAGGTCGCCGTCCACTTCCACCACGCCGATTTCGGTGATGCGGTCCAGCACCGGGTTGGTGCCGGTGGTTTCCAGGTCGATGAAGGCGAGGCGTTGGGGGATCACGAATTTCCAGCTTATTGCTCTTTAGTTAATGGCGGGATTATAGGAAGCAGGTGGGAATCCCCACCCCTTCATCCGGCGCCGTGACTTAAAGTGATTTCACAAGAGTGGCGATGAAGCGCTTCATCCGAAACAAGCTTTCCGGGTTGTCCACCAGACCTGTGGATAACCATGTTGAAAACTCGACGCTTACTGGTAAAAAAGCTTAAAAAACGAGGGCTTATGGTCTTGGCGTAAAATTTACGCAGGTAAATTATCCAAATAAAACAATGGCTTGCAATCTAGTTGGTTTGGCGGCCCGGCTACTCGCGAGTTCTTTGCCTGTCAAGCGCTGACAGGTGCGCAAGCGGTGTATTTTTTTGTTATCGACGGGTTATTTGCCGACAGTACCAGCAGTCGACCGGATGCCGCACTCATCAATTCTTGTGCACCGATACATGAAGGGCGATGACCGCTACAGGTCAAGGGGGGGAATGCATTCCGGTCAGCTTGCTTTCGGCATGCGTCCACGGGGCAATGAAACCGGATTGGCCCCTGGCCATCCTAAGCCGGTACACCAGGCCGTTGGCGGGTTTTGCCTATTCCTGCCAATACCGTTTCCCCCATTCCGCCGCCCGCTTCACCGACAACCCGGCTGGTCCCATGATGACCTCCACCGCTCCTTCCCGGTCTGTCCTGGCGATATCCACACCCAAGGCTCGGTATCGTGACATCACCTCGGGATGGGGATGTCCGTATCGGTTGCGGTGACCGACCGGGATCACCACCAACCTGGGGCTGACGGCAGCCAGGAAGTCCGGGGTGGATGACGAGTTGCTGCCATGATGGGGCGCCACCAGGACATCCGACTTCAGCGGCATGCCGCGCTCCCGCAGGTTCATCTCGGACAGCCGCTCGATGTCCGCAGCCAGCAGGGCGCCGCCCAGCGCCGCGTCGACGCGGATGACACAACCCCGATCGTTGTCGGCATAGCCGGCCTGAGCGTATTGGTGGGCAGGGGGATGCAGCACGGAGAAACGGACGCCGTCCCAGGTCCAGGTTTGACCGGCGGCGCAACGCATGGTCTGTGCGCCGGAGCGCAGCAAGGCCTTCCCCGTTTCGCTGAGACGCTGGGGATCCATGCCGGCCAGGGACGTCAGCAGCCAGTCGGGCCGGTGGCTGGCCAGGAGGGAAGCTGCGCCGCCCGAGTGATCCAGATCGTCGTGGGTCACCACCAGCCCGTCCAATCGGTTGATGCCCTGGTGCCAGAGGGCTGGAGCCACCACTCGGCTGCCGGCATCCTCGCCGGAGGCATAGCGGGGCCCGGTGTCCACCAGAAGCGCATGTTTGGCCGTGCGTACCAGCACGGCTTCGCCCTGGCCTACGTCCAGGACCGTCAGCCAAGCCTCCCCCGGCAGGGGGGTTGGCAGACGCGGGAAGAACAGGGGCAGGAACATCACCCAGCCCAGCCAGCGGGCCGGGAACCCCCTCGGCAACAACAAGAGGCCGGTGCCGAGCAGGGCGAGCAACAAGGCCGGCAGGCTGGGAGTCGCGCTGTGGAAGACAGGCTGGGGCAGAGCGGCCAGGGCCTGCAGGACGGCCATGACGCCGGCGATCACGAAATGTGACAGGGATGCCGGCCACGCCCAGGGCAGCAGAGAGGCCAGGAGGGAAAGGGGTACTGCCACCAAGCTGACGAGGGGAATGGCTACCGCGTTGGCCAGGGGCGATACCAGCGAGACCTCGTGAAACAGCGCCAGAAGCAGGGGTGTCAGGGCCAGGGTGACCGCCCATTGGGCGTGGATCCATTCACGCCAGACCGGCTTGGCGATCGGGCTGCCCATCCCGGCATGAAGCAGGGCCGCTACCGCGCCAAAGGACAGCCAAAAACCGGGCGCCAGGGCTGCCCATGGGTCGATGAGAATCACCGTGGCCAGGGCTGCCGCAAGCAGCCTGGAGGGTGCTGGCACCCGATCCAGCAGCGCCAGCCCGGCCGCACCGGCGAGCATGAACAGGGTGCGCTGGGCCGGAATGCCGAAACCCGCCAGTGCCGCATAACCTGCTGCGGCGGCCAAGCCCATGGCGATCCCGGCCCGACGCGCGGGGATGCGCAGATTCAGGCGGGGCGCCTTGCGCCAGACCTGCTTCACCAGTCCGAGCATCAGTGCGGAGAAGAGGGTGATGTGCAATCCGGAAACGGAGAATAAATGTGATGTCCCGGTCTGCCGGAACAGGGTCCATTGGGAACTTGGGATGGCGTCCTGATCGCCTACCGCCAAGGCAACCACCACGCCCGCGTAGGGTGCGCCGACCAGGCTTGCACGCAGGTGCGCCCGTATGTGTTCCCGGACACGGTCAAGCAAGGCTGCGGGCTCTCCCGTGCAACCGGCCGCGGGCATGGGCAAGCCGACGAGGCTGCCGGTTGCACGGATGTTCCGTTCGAGCAGCCAGGCCTGGTAGTCGAAACCGCCTGGATTGAGGTTGGCATGGGGCCGATGCAGGCGGGCGATGAGACGGATGCAGTCTCCCCCGGCGATGGCGGGTGCCGGTTCATCTTGCCGCGCGAACCAACCGATCTGCACACGCCTGGGAACGATCGCGCCGGGTGTGGAGACCTGCGCCACATCAAGGATGAAACGCAATCCGCTGGGCGTAGTTTCCGGCAAGCCGGAAACCCGGCCGAGCAGGGCGACATCCCGGCCTTCCCATAGGCCGGGCAGCTTGTCCGCCAAACGCAAATCGGCGCGCCAGGCGGCATAGAAAAAGCCCAGCAGAAAAGCCATTAAACCGATGCCGACCCGGCGCCAAATGGAAACAGCATGGGCTCCGGGCCACAACCACAGCAGCAAGCCGAGCAGGGGCAGGGCCGCGCTCCAGACCAGGGACGGCAACTCCGGCCGGGTTTGCAGCCAGGCTGCGCCAAGGGCGAACGCCAGGATCAGCAAACGCAACTTAGAATGTCTCCATGCCCAGAAAATTTTTCCGCAAATACCTGCCCGACCATGAAACGATGCGGGAGCATCGTCATCTTCGATGGCTGCAGCCTCTGCTGAAGCATCCCAACCTCTGGCACCTGAACCGCCATTCTGTGGCGGGCGGCGTGGCGGCGGGGATGTTCGGCGGCCTGATTCCCGGTCCGCTCCAGATGATCACCGCCGCCATCCTGGCCATGATTTTTCGCGTCAATCTGCCGGTCGCTGTTGTCACCACCCTTTACACCAACCCAATCACTTGGGGCCCCCTGATACTGGCTGCCTATGCCATCGGCAGCTGGGTCACCGGCGGGAACAGTTCACCGGCGGCAACCCTGGATTTCGACTGGGGAAATCAGGCCTGGACCGACTTCCTGCCCGCCTTCTGGCACTGGTTCCTCGGCCTTGGGGAAACCTTCCTGATCGGCGACCTGATTCTGGCTTCGAGTCTTGCAATCATCGGCTACGTGACCGTTCAACTGGGCTGGAGGCTGTATATCCTGGCTTATCTGCGTCGCCGCAGAGCTCGCGCTGCCCGTCGCTGAACCGGATCGGCCCGAAGCCGATCCGACTGATGTTCACTCACGCTCGCTGGGCACCGTGACCGGATAACCGTTGGTCAGGGCGGTCAGAAAAACCTCCAGGTCCGTATAGGCCCGGCTGCCCGGCATCAGCGGCTGGACCCGTGTGTCCAGGTTGCATTCGATGAAGCGCAGATGCAGGGATTGCAGTTGGTAGCGGGTACGGTAGACCGGATAGTGGGCCGCATCGCCGTAAGGCGTGGTCACCACGGTGCCGCGCAGATGCAGGCCGATCTGGTGGGTGTGGCACGACGAACAGGCCAGGTTCAGTTTGCCGGTGCGCATGTGGAAAAGCTTGCGGCCCCGCTCGAAGGCGTCGTGCATCACGCCTTTGGCGACATCGATCTTGATCGGAATCCCGTTGCTCTTGCTGGCGACGAAAAGCGAAATCGCGCTGTTATCGTAGCTGCCGTTCTGGAGCACGCGGCCCTCCTTGGCGGCGCACATCTCGACGACTTCCTCCAGGCCGGCGATGCGTTTGAGATCGGCTCGATACATCGGGTATTGGGTGCGCAGGCCCTTCAGGTTGCCCTTTTTCGCACCCAGGCAATGGGCGAAGCGACCCTTGCCGTTGAGTTCCTTGAACAGCACTTCACCCCGGTCCAGGGCGAAATGCCCGCCATGGACCGCCGAGTTGAAGGGGGGATCCATGAATTTCCAGTTCAACTTCCAGTTTTCATCCGGATTGCCGGCCATGCGCCAGTCCAGGTTCTTGGGGTCGGACCAGTGGCGATAGCTGCCGGACAACTTCATATCGCCACGTACATTCGGTTCGTATTTTTCCAGAGGATCGTATTCGCGATAGGGGTCGGCGCCATGGGCGACCAGCGGTACCAGAGCCAGGAGCGCGATCAGGAAGGTTCTTTTCATGACGTCTTCCTCACTCGATGCTTTGCAGATAGGCCACCAAGTCCCGGATTTCCTGCTCGGTGAGGATGTTGTTCGCGCCGTAGGGCGGCATCACGGAATTCGGGTTGATCACGCGGGGATCGAATATCTGCTGATAAACCGCTGCATCCGCGTAGTTATGGAGCTTGAAATGGGTCAGAACGAGCCCGACGGTTCCGGGCCATTCTTCTCCGGGCATTTGATGGCAGACGACGCAATAACCTTTGTCGGCCCGCTGGGCAATCTCCCTTCCCCGAGCCGGGTCGCCATTGAGCGGTGCGCTCAGCTTGACCTTACGCGGCTTCACGGTAGGGCGCTTGTCCTCGTGGCTGAGCGTGGGCCAGGCAGTGAGATCCCGTTTGAAGGGAATCCACTCCAGGCGCCCGCTGTTCACGACCACCTTGGGTTCCAGGGTTTTTGTCGGCGCTGCCGGATTGACGGCGGCATCCGCAGGTAATTCCGCGCCCCAGACGGGAATGGCGAGGCTGAGCCCCAACCAAACCAGTGTTGTTCCGATACGCATGTCTCTCTCCTCGACCGGATCGCCGCCCGGGATTTTTTGGTACAACGTTGCCAGATTACTCCAATCCACCGTCGCTGAGGCGAAGCACGCGACTCATGCGGCCGGCCAGATCCGGATCGTGGGTGACGATCAGGAAGGCGGTATGGTGGCGTACCGACAGATCCATCAGCATGTCCTGGATGCGGGCGGCGTTGTGTCGATCCAGATTGCCGGTCGGCTCGTCCATGAGCACGCAAGCCGGCCGGGTGACCAGGGCACGAGCGATGGCAGCGCGTTGGCGCTCACCGCCCGACAGTTCGCCGGGCCGGTGATGCAGCCGATGACCTAGGCCAACTTCCTCCAGCCAGCCCGCGGCGGCGGCCATAGCCTCGGTTTTTTCCTGACGGCGGATCAGCAAGGGCATGGCGACGTTTTCCTGGGCGGTGAATTCAGGCAACAGGTGATGAAACTGGTAGACGAAGCCCAGCGCCCGGTTGCGTAACCGGCCTCGCGCGGTTTCGGAAATGGACCAGAGTGACTCGCCCGCCACGGTGACCTCGCCCGCATCGGGTCGATCCAACCCGCCCAGCACGTGCAGCAGCGTGCTCTTGCCGGTGCCGGATGCACCCATGACCGCGACCTGTTCACCAGCGTAAATGGCCATGTCGATGTCGGCCAACACCGGCACTTCCAGCTTGCCTTGCCAGTAGCTTTTGCTCAGACCCGAACAGGCCAACACGGCGTTTCCCACCTCATTCATAGCGCAAGGCCTCCGCCGGCTGGATATGGGCCGCGCGCCAGCTTGGATAGAGTGTGGCCAGGAATGACAGAACCAGCGCCACGCCGCCTATGGTCCAGACATCGGGCCAGTTCAGTTTGGAGGGCAGTTCGGAGATGTAGTAGACGTCGGCGGGAAACAGGTCCATGCCCACCGCTTTTTCGATCCATGGCACCACGGTTTCCACGTTCAGAGCCAGCAGAATGCCGGATACCACGCCGGAAAGCGTGCCGATCACGCCGATCAGGCTGCCCTGTACCATGAAGATGGCCATGATGCTGTTCGGGCTTGCGCCCAGGGTGCGCAGGATTGCGATATCGGCCTGCTTGTCCGTTACCGCCATGACCAGGGTGGAGATGATGTTGAAGGCGGCGACGGCGACAATGAGCAACAGGATGATGAACATCATGCGTTTCTCGATCTGGACCGCCTGGAAGAAATTGGCGTGGCTCATGGTCCAGTCAGACAGGTAGTAGTCGCCACGCAGCATCCTCGCCAGATCGCGCAATACCCAAGGTGCCCGCTCCATATTGGCCAGCTTCACGCGCAGGCCGGATGTCATCTCACCCATGCGGTACAGCTTCTGCGCGTCTTCCAGATGAATGAGGCCAAGGCCCGCGTCGTACTCGAACATGCCCATCTGAAAGATGCCAACCACCTTGAACTGCTTGATGCGCGGCAACATGCCGGCGGGTGTGACCACGCCCTGGGGCGCGATCAAGGCAAGCTTATCGCCGGGGAACACGCCCAGGGAGCGGGCCAGATCGTTGCCAAGGATGATGTTGAACTCGCCGGCTTTGAGCTCCTCCAGGCGGCCGCTTTTCATATGGCTGGCGAATTCCGCCACCTTGCCCTCCTCGGCCGGCAACAGACCCCGGACCATGGAGCCCTTGGTTTCGCTGCCCGCCACCATCAATGCCTGGCCGTTCACATAGGGCGCGCTGCCTCGGACCTCGGGATGTTTCGCGACTTGGCGGGCGAGTCCCGGCCAGTCCGCCAGTTGACCGGCCGGCCCGGTGATCTCCATGTGGGACGCCACGCCAAGGATGCGTCCGCGCAATTCCTCCTGGAACCCATTCATGACCGAAAGCACGACGATCAGGGCCATGACACCCAGGGCGATACCCGCCATGGAAATCACGGAGATGAAGGAGATGAAGTGGTTACGGCGCTTGGCGCGGGTGTAGCGCAGGCCGATCAGGAGTTCATAAGGCAGCACGGGGCGGAGTCTGCCACAGCGAAGCAGTTGGCGCTTTAGCGACTTACGGATTCGGCGTACTCCTTGCGGGTGCAGCTGACTCCAAGATGCTGATTTTGAAAGTAATGCCATGCGCCATCTTGGTGGCACATCGCCTCCCCACCAGCGGGGAGGAGCAAACTCTTCCCCCGCTCACGGAGGAAGTTGGGAGGGGGAGGGTGGTGGCTTTCTTTTTACAAAGATCAGCATCAGGCCGAGCCCGCGCCGAAGAACCCCTATTCAGCGATAACGCAGAACACCCACGCCGTTCCCGGCCACGGAACAGCCGCAGGACTTGATTCGTTCCTCCACCAAGGCGAAGTGTTTGGAGAGGTAGGCATCCCGCTCCTTGCCGTCGGGTAAACGGGCCAGCAGGTCGTGATGAGCCCGGCACTCTGCTTGGGTAATCAGCGGATGACAGGGGATTTCCAGCGCGCGCGCCCATTCATCTTCTTCGGATGCCTGGGCCAGACCGGAAATACCCCCAACGCAAAACAGCAGGGTCAGCATGGATCGCTTCATTATTGTTTCCTCCTCGATTGAACACGAGAAGTTGATCATAACGATCAACTATTTCATTTCAACTACAAAATGCGAAGGGTTTTCAACCATTGGGTAACGGAGCCTTATGCACCGATCAGATGAGCGGCCACTTGGCGGAGATGCGTTGCCCGACGGTGCTCGAACAGATAAATACCCTGCCAGGTACCCAGAACCATTTGGCCGGCCTGCACGGGAATCGACAGCTGGGTCAGGGTCAAGGCCGCGCGAATGTGGGCCGGCATGTCGTCGGGGCCTTCCAGTGTGTGCCGGTAAATTGGATCGTGTTCTGGCACCAGCCGGTTCAGGAATCGTTCCAGATCGCCCTGCACGTCAGGGTCGGCATTCTCCTGGACGATCAAACTCGCTGAGGTATGCCGCACGAACAGGGTGAGCAGGCCGTCCCGAAGCCCGCTCTGCCTCAGCCACTGGGCCACTTCGGCGGTGAAGTCGTAAAGTCCGCGGCCCCGTGCGGCGATTTCAAAGGTGTGGTGCAGTTGTCGCATCGATGGATTCTAGTCTGGAAAAAAGCCGGGTTGAGCCCGGCCCCGGCGATCGATGCCGGGCTTCAGTCGGTGGCCACCAGATCCCGATACGCATGCCAGGTGGCATGGCCCATCACTGGAAAGAGCAAGGCCAGACCGATGAAGGCGGTCAGTACACCCAGTGCAGTCAACCCGACGATCAACGCGGCCCATAGCAGCATGGGCA
>CAZEOR010000012.1:13175-19034 GCA_964513695.1 uncultured Thiobacillus sp. | reverse complement strand
GGACCTTCCAGGCGGCGGAGTAGCGGGGGTCGAAGGCCAGGGCCGCCTTCAGGTGGGCCACGGCGTATTCCACCCGGCCCAGCTTCAGGCACTCGTTGCCCAGGGAATAGCGCAACAGGGCGTTGTCCTTGCCTTGGGCGAGAAGTTTTTCGAAGGTTTCCAGGGCGCTCATGTAACGTCATCCAGAGTGTGCGGTTCCCTCCCCACACCGACCCTCCCCACTCGTGGGGAGGCAGTACGCCCCCCTTTGGTGGGAGAGGTTGGGAGGAAAGGGTTGCTTAATCATGGGGACAAAACCAGGAAAACCAAGTTCACCGTGCGCCGCCGAAATCGTTCTGGCGCCAGGCTTCGTACACCGCCACGGCGACGGCGTTGGACAGGTTGAGGCTGCGCTGGGTGGGCAGCATGGGCAGGCGCAGGCGCCGTTCGGGCGGGAATCCGGCCAGGACGTCGGCCGGCAGGCCCCGTGTTTCGGGACCGAACACGAACACGTCGCCGGGCTGGAACCGGGTCTGGCTGAAATCGCCGGAACCCTTGGTGGTGAAGGCGAACAGCCGGCGTCCGGCCAGATCGGCTGTCAGGTCGGCCCAGGTCTCGTGCACCTTCAGGTCGGCATACTCGTGGTAATCCAGCCCGGCACGGCGCAGCTGCTTGTCGGTGATGTCGAAACCCAGGGGTTTGAGCAGATGCAGGCGGCAGCCGGTGTTGGCGGTGAGCCGGATGACGTTGCCGGTGTTGGGCGGGATTTCCGGCTGGAATAGGACGATATCGAACATGGCTCGGCATTTTCGGCGATTTGTCCTGTCCGAGTCAGGAGAAGTGACAGGTGGATTCCGGCGGAGCGGCTAAGATTCAATGCGCCGGGAATCGAGTCGAACACACCGGTAAAACCCTATTGAACCCCGCGCCCCATCCCAGTACCTTCCCGCCATGGTCCCCCATCTCACCACCGCCCTCACCGGTCCCCTGCTGGAACTGGAAAAACACGTCATCGAGGCCCAGCCGGATATCGAGCACTGGTTCCGCCGGCAATGGATGGAGCACAACGCGCCCTTCTACAGTTCGGTGGATCTACGCAATTCCGGCTTCAAGCTGGCACCGGTGGACACCAACCTCTTTCCCGGCGGGTTCAACAACCTGAACCCGGATTTCCTGCCCCTGGCGGTGCAGGCGGCCCAGGTGGCGGTGGAAAAGATGTGCACCACAGCGCGGCGCTTCCTGATCATTCCCGAGAACCACACGCGCAACCTGTTCTACCTGCAGAACGTGGCGGCCCTGGCCGACATCATCCGCAAGACCGGCCTGACGGTGCGTTTCGGCAGCCTGATCCCGGGCCTGGAACAGCCCCTGATCCTGGATTTGCCGGAAGGCGGCCAGATCAAGCTGGAGCCCATCCTGCGCGAGGGTGACCGCATCCGCCTGGCGGATTTCGAGCCCTGCGCCATCTTGCTCAACAATGACCTTTCCGCCGGCGCGCCGGACCTGCTCAAGGGCCTCAATCCGGCCCAGGGCATGCTGCCTCCCCTGCACGCGGGCTGGGCGACCCGGCGCAAATCGAACCATTTCGACGCCTACGACAAGGTCGCCCACGATTTCTGCGGCCTCATCGACATGGATCCCTGGTTCATCAACCCCTACCATGCCAACTGCGGCGAGGTGGATTTCCAGACAAGGGAAGGCGAGGAATGCTTGGCCTTCCACGTCGAGGAAGTGCTCAACAAGATCCGCGCCAAGTACGTGGAATACGGCATTGACCGGGAGCCCTTCGTCATCGTCAAGGCCGACGCGGGCACCTACGGCATGGGCATCATGACGGTGAAATCCCCCGACGACGTGCGCGACCTGAACCGGCGCCAGCGCAACAAGATGGCGGTGGTGAAGGAAGGGTTGGCGGTCAGTGACGTGTTGGTGCAGGAGGGCGTGCATACCTTCGAGAGCATCAACCAGGCGGTGGCCGAGCCGGTGGTCTACATGATCGACCACTTTGTCATCGGCGGTTTCTACCGGGTCCATACCAGTCGGGGCGCGGACGAGAACCTCAACGCCCCGGGCATGCATTTCGTCCCTCTGGCTTTCGATACCTCCGGTAGCTACTGCGATTGCGGCGCCCGCCCCGACGCGCCGCTGAACCGCTTCTACACCTATGGCGTGCTGGCCCGCCTGGCCGCCCTGGCTGCAGCCATCGAACTGGAACGGACGGCGCCGTGAAGCTGCTTTTCGTCGCCGATCCCCTGGAGACCTTCAAGACCTACAAGGACTCCACCTACGCCATGATGGGGGAGGCGGCGGAGCGCAGCCATGAACTGTGGGCCATGGTCAGCGAGGATTTGGCCTGGCGCGATGGCCGGGTCAGCGGCAAGACATTCCAGGTCTTTCTCCCCCCGATGGAAAAGGGGGGGACTGGTAACTGGTTTGTTCGGGGCGAGGATGACTGGCGCGACTTGGCTGATTTCGACGCCGTGCTCATGCGCCGCGACCCGCCCTTTGATCAGGCCTACCTCTACACCACCTGGCTGCTGGAGATGGCGGAGCGCCAGGGCGCCCGCGTGTTCAACCGGCCCCAATCCCTGCGCGACTACAACGAGAAGCTGGCCATCGCCCGCTTTCCCCGCTTCATTGCGCCCACCCTGGTCAGCGGCGACGCCGGCCTGATCCGGGAATTCCTGGCCGAGCAGGGCGATATCATCGTCAAGCCCCTCAATGCCATGGGCGGCGCCGGAATATTCCGCCTGCGGCCGCAAGACCCGAACCTGGGCGCGATCCTGGAGACCGTCACCCGGCACGGCGCCGAGACCGTTATGGCACAGCGCTATCTGCCGGAGATCAGCGCGGGCGACAAGCGCATCCTGCTCATCGACGGCGAGGCGGTGGCCCATTGCCTGGCGCGCATCCCCAAGGAAGGCGAGACGCGCGGCAACCTGGCCGCTGGCGGTGCCGGCGTGGCCCGGCCGTTGACGGGACGGGACTGGGAGATTGCCCGCGCCCTGGGTCCGGAGCTGAAGGCCGCCGGATTGCTGCTGGTGGGCCTGGATGTGATCGGCGACTGTCTCACCGAGGTGAATGTCACCAGTCCCACCTGCTTCCGGGAAATCACCGACCAGACCGGCTTCAATGTGGCGGGGATGTTCCTTGATGCCCTGGAACGGCGGGTGAAGGGGGCGCAGTGAACGGTCGAAGGTGGTTGTGGCGGGGACTCCTTGCGCTCGCGTTGCTGGTTTCGCTCGCGGGATGCGGCGAGAAGATCCACCGCCAGCAGTCCTACGTCTTCGGCACCCTGGTGGAAGTCACCGTCTACGGCGAATCCGAGGAGAAGGCCAAACGGGTGACCGACCAGGTGCTGAGGGATTTCGACGAGATGCACCAGACTCTGCATGCCTGGCAGCCGGGCACCCTGGAGCGCATCAACGGCATCCTGGCCCTGGCCCGGCCTGGCGCTCCCGCCAAGGCGGCGCTGCCGCCGGGGCTGCTCCCCATCCTGCAAGATGCCACCCGCCTGTCGGAACTGGGCGAGGGCCTGTTCAACCCGGCCATTGGCAACCTGGTGCGGCTGTGGGGCTTCCATTCCGACACCTTCGAGCCGCGCCTGCCGGACCCGAAGGAAGTCGAGCGCCTGGTGCTGGCCAATCCGCGCATGACTGACCTGCACATCGACGGTCTCATGTTGACCGCGACCAACCCCGCCGCGCGTCTGGATCTGGGCGGTTACGCCAAGGGCTATGCTCTGGATCTGGCGGCGGTCTATCTCAAGAGCCAGGGTGTGAAGAATGCCCTCATCAACATCGGCGGTAACATCATGGCTCTGGGCGCCAAGGGCGGCGCGCCGTGGCGCGTGGGCATCCAGCATCCGCGCCGGGCCGGCGCGCTGGCCACCCTGGACCTGAAGGATGGCGAGGCCATCGGCACCTCCGGCGATTACCAGCGCTTCTTCGAGGTGGGCGGCAAGCGCTATTGTCACCTCATCGATCCGCGCACCGGCTGGCCGGCAGACAAGACTCAGGCGGTGACAGTGATTGCACGGGGTGAACATGCGGGTACCTTGTCCGACGTGGCGAGCAAGCCCCTGTTCATTTCCGGGCCTGGAAACTGGAGGCGTTTGGCCGATAAGTTGGGGTTGAAAGAGGTGCTGTTCGTCTCGGCCGATGGCGCTATCTCGGTGACACAGGAGATGAATGACCGTCTGAATTGGGAAAAGTCTGAACCTCAGGCGCCCATGCCTCGCGTCACTGTCACGGAATGACTCACTTTTCGCTATAGTTCGACAAACCGCCAAACAGGTCGCGGACCTGGGGAAACTGGGGAGCTAGTCGATCATGTATTCGTGGAAGAGCTATTTCGTCGTTCAGTCCGACTATCAGCACTGGGCCAACGAGGTGTTGTTCTCCGTTCTGGATCACCTCAACCCGGAAGCGATCGGCAGCGACCAAGGGCTGTTTTTCAACAGCATCCACCATACGGTGGATCACATCCTGTTGGTCAGCCAGTCCTGGTTGGCCCGTCTTCAGGGTGAATCCCTGGCGGTCAATTACAAGGTCATCAACAATCCCGACTGGCGCGAACTCAAGATCGCCTTGCGCCGGGAGACCCGCAGGTTGCAATCCTGGCTCGAATCACAGCCGGTCGAGTTTTTCGATAGCCAGGTTGCCTTTGCCGGTGGGGATGGCAAGACGCGCACGATGTGGGTGCGCGATGCCCTGAGCCACCTGTTTACCCATTACGCCCATCACCGGGGGCAGATATCCGCGGTGGCCACCAGGCTGGGCGCGCCCTGCCCGGAAATGGATTTCGTCTATTACCGCCGCGAGATGGAGCGATTGCTCAACGAGACCCAGCGTTTCCAGGTTCCGCCAGCAGAGGCGTGATCAGATCCGCCAACCGTCCGGCGTGAACTTGGCCGGCGATCTTGTGGCGGATGATGCCCTCCCTGTCGATGACGAAAGAGAGTGGCACCCGTTCCACCCCCCCAAAAGCCTCTGATACCTCCCGTGAAATCAAGGGTGCCGGGAAGGTATAGCCCTCCTTGTGCAGATAGCTATCCGCTTCGGCCTGGGTTTTATCCAGGCTGTAGGCGACAATCTCGAATCCTCTGGCCCGGTTATTCCGATAGAACGCCTCCATGGCTGGCATTTCATGGCGGCAGTAAGGACACCAGGTGGCCCAGAAGTTGACCAGCACCACCTTGCCATGCAAGTCGGCCAGCGTTTTGCCCGCAATGGCAGGTACGGCGGGCGCGGGTTTGGCCAGCTCGTCTACCAGGGCTGGTGGACGGAACCAGAGGTAAACGATCAGCCCGATCAGGATGGCCGTGACCGGACTGGGCTGAAATTTTTTAAGGAATTCCCGTGTCGTCATCGGACAAACCCAAACGCAGCATTCTCACCATCAAACCCGAAGCGGGGGGAGAGAAGCAAGCCCCGGTCGGACGTCCACCCGTGCGCGGCCGCCATCAGGCACCCAAGCGCCCGAGCCTGGCGACCAAGGCGGCCCAGGCCACCCAAGTTCCGAGCCAGCCCAAGCCGGAGAGCCGTCCCGAGCGGCCTTCCAAGCCCTTCGCCGACGACCAGCCCCGGCGCCGCGAGCCCCCGCGCCCGGAAGGCGCCGGCGGCGAGGCCGAGTCGCGTGATGAAGCGCGCCAGGCGCGAGCGGAACGGGCGCGCTCCCATGACAATCCCAATACCGGTCCGGATGCCTGGAAAAAATACGCCGCCCGGCCCCAGGCTTCGGTGACGCACCACTTCTTCGTTCCCTGCCCGCGCGGCCTGGAAGGCGAGCTGGTCAAGGAACTGGCCGAACTGGGGGCCGAGGGCGGCATTCCCGCCCCCGGCGGCGTGGCCTTCAAGGGCGACATCATCCTGGGCTGGA
>CAZEOR010000012.1:0-13075 GCA_964513695.1 uncultured Thiobacillus sp. | reverse complement strand
GGCATTCCCGCCCCCGGCGGCGTGGCCTTCAAGGGCGACATCATCCTGGGCTGGAAGATCAACCTGTGGAGCCGCCTGGCCATCCGCGTCCTGTGGCGCGTGGCCGAGGGCCGCTATCGCGACGAGGATGACCTGTACCGCGCCGCCCTGGCCCTGGACTGGCCGTCCTGGTTCGAGGTGTCGCGCACCATCGCGGTCACCACCGTGGGACGCAACAGCCCCCTGAAAAGCCTCAACTTCGCCAGCCTCAAGATCAAGGACGGCATCTGCGACCGCTTCCGCGGCGAGATCGGCGAACGGCCCAGCGTGGAGACCCATAACCCCGACGTGCCCCTGCTGCTCTATCTGACCGATGAGCGCTTCTCCCTCTATCTGGACCTGACCGGCGAACCCCTTAACCGGCGCGGTTATCGGGTCCAGGCCGCCGCCGCCCCCCTCAACGAGAACCTGGCGGCGGGGCTGCTTAAGCTGTCCGGCTGGACACCGGGCACGCCCTTATACGATCCCATGATGGGTGGCGGCACCATTTTGCTGGAGGCGGGCCTGATGGCGTTGAACATCGCCCCGGGCCTGAAACGCCATTTCGCCTTCGAGAATCTCAAGAACTTCGACCGCATCGAATGGCAGCGCCTGCGCAAGGATGCAGAGGGCGCCATGCGCGACCCGGAACCCCTGCCCATCTTCGGTTCCGACATCGACCCGACGATGGTCCAGGCCGCAGGACTCAACCTGAAGGCGGCCGGGCTGCTGGATTGCGTTCGCATCATGGAGGCGGACTTCCTCAATGTGGACCCGCCCACCCCCCGCGGCATCATCGTCACCAATCCACCCTATGGCGTGCGCCTGACCGCCGACGACATGCCCACGTTCTACCGGGAGATCGGCGACAACCTGAAGCAACATTTTCCCGGCTGGACCGCGTTCATGATCTCTGCCGACCCCGAGTTCCCCAAGCTCATCGGACTTAGTTCCAATCGGCGCACACCCTTGTTCAACGGACCGCTGGAGTGCCGCTTCTTTGAGTACAGGCTGGTCGCGGGCGGCAACCGAAAACCCGGCAAATAAGTCTGGAACGGAATTTGAAATGAAAATGGGCACCGGATGGGTGCCCATTTCGGGGTCGAACTGAACGACTGGACTGTTTGGCGCGCCCGACACGATTCGAACGTGCGACCCCTGCCTTCGGAGGGCAGTACTCTATCCATCTGAGCTACGGGCGCCTGGGGGTGCGCAGGATAGCACAGGCCGCTTCCGGCTTGCAGCGCAAAACCCTTATAATCCGCCGGTTTATCAACTTAAGCCCGCAGGGACCGCATCATGGCCGATCACATCGAAATGACGAAAACGACCCCGAAGGATTTTCTCTATGCCACGCTGGGCGGTCTGTTCGCGCCAGGTTTGGCGATTTTCCTGATCGTCATGTTGTTCCTGGGAATACAGGGACGTATGGGGCAGCCCGACGCTGCGCCACTATCTGACAAGGCGGTGCGGGACCGTATCAAGCCTTATGGCCAGTCCGTGGCCATCGATCCGAATGCACCCAAGGTGGACCGTACCGGAGAGCAGGTTTACAACGAAATCTGTTCGGGTTGTCACGCTTCCGGTGCTTTGGGCTCCCCGAAATTCAAGGAGACGGCGGATTGGGGAAAGCGGATTTCCAATGGCTACGACACCCTGTTGACCCACGCGTTCAAGGGTTTCAACAAAATGCCTGCACGAGGTGGCGATCCTGATCTGAGCGATCTGGAAGTGGCGCGGGGTGTCGTCTACATGACGAATGCCGCCGGCGCGAAATTCGAAGCCGTCCTGAAGAGGGAACCGGAACCGAGCGCCGCCGATCTGGCTCGAGGCAAGGTGGTTTACGCCGACAACTGCGCCAGCTGCCACGACACCGGCGTGACTGGCGCCCAGAAGCTGGCCGATGCCAAGGCCTGGACTCCCCTGGTCAAGGAAGGCAAGGAATATCTCTACAACGCCGCAATCAAAGGCAGCTTCGGCGGCCCCGCCAAGGGCGGAAACGAGAAACTTTCCGATGCCGATACCAAGGTGGCGGTGGATTACATGGTGGCGGAAGCCAAGGTGGCCATCGAAGCGGCGGCTAAACAGCCCATCAAGCAAGCCGCCAAACCGGCAGCAAAGCCCGCTGGCAAGTAAGCCGATCGGCTTCGCAAAAACGCGGCTTTCGGGCCGCGTTTTTTATTGCCGGATGATTTGCGGGAAGGCCGGTATCGGCGGCTTATTTCCCGCCGCCTCCCAGCATGGCCTTGAGAGCTGAAAGTTTTTTTCGGCCGTCCTCCCGTGTGTGCTCGTTTTCCTTCTGGGCGCCGGCCCGTTTCACTTCGGCCGAATCCAGTTCCAACAGGAAGCGGGAAGGTTCGCAGATGACCAGATCCCCGCCCCGCTTGCGCTTGCCGCACCAGGTGATGGTGAGTCCCCGGCGGGCGCGGGTGATGCCCACGTACATGAGCCGGCGCTCTTCCTCCAGGCGCGGGCCTTCCAGGCATTCCCGATGGGGCAGGATTTCCTCCTCCACGCCCACCAGATAGACATGGGGATATTCCAGGCCCTTGGCGGCATGCAGGGTGGAGAGGCGCACGGCGTCGGGTTCTGTCTCCTCGCGGCCTTCCAGCAGGCTCATCAGGCTGAGGGTCTGGTTCAGTTCGATCAGGGTCTTCTCGTCTTCCTCGCCCTTTTTGGCCAGCCAATCGACGAAGTCGCGCACGTTTTCCCATTTCGCCTTCGCGGCCCGGTCGTCCTCCGAGTCGTACAGCCATTCCTCATAGCGGATGGCGGCCAGGAGTTCTTCCAGCAGGCGGCCGGCGGGTTCCTTTTCGGCGCGGGAGGCGATGCGGTTGACGAAGCCGCAGAACTCCATCAGCGGTTCCAGTTGCCGGGCGGGCAGGTGGGCCTGGAAGCCGGATTCGTGGGCGGCCTCGAACAGGCTGACGTGGCGCTGGCCGGCGTGGTCTCCCAGCCGTTCCAGGGTGGCGGCGCCGATGCCCCGGCGCGGTGTGGTGGCGGCGCGGATGAAGGCGGGATCGTCGTCCTGGTTGGCGATCAGGCGCAGATAGGCGATCAGATCCTTGATTTCAGCCTTGTCGAAGAAGGACTGCCCGCCGGAGAGCTGATAGGGCATCTTGGCTTCGCGCAGGGCTTCCTCGAACAGCCGGGCCTGGTGATTGCCGCGATAGAGGATGGCGTAGTCGGCGAAGCGGGTGCGGTGCTCGAACTTGTGGGCGGAGATGCGCATGACCACGGTTTCCGCCTCGTGGCGGTCGTCGCGGCATTCCACCAATTCCACGTGGTCGCCCAGACCCAGCTCGCTCCACAGGTTCTTTTCGTGAAGGCGCGGGTTGTTGGCGATGACGCTGTTGGCGGTGCGCAATATGCGCTGGCTGGAACGATAGTTCTGGGTGAGCGGGATGATCTTGAGGCGCGGATAGTCTTCCTTGAGCCGGTGCAGGTTCTCCACATCGGCGCCGCGCCAGGCGTAGATGGCCTGGTCGTCGTCGCCCACGGCGGTGAAGCGCCCCATGGGGCCGGCCAGCAGTTTCAGCACCTCATACTGGGCGCCGTTGGTGTCCTGGTATTCGTCGATGAGCAGGTAGCGCAAGCGGCCCTGCCAGGTTTCCAGGGCATCCGGATGCTCCCGGAAGAGCTTGACCGGCAGGCGGATCAGATCATCGAAATCCATGGCCTGGTAGGCGCGCAGTGTTTCCTGGTAGGCCTTGTAGGCGACGGCGACCTGGCGCTGCCCCTCGTCTGTGGCGGCTTCCCGCGCCGCATCGGGCGTGAGCAGGGCGTTTTTCCAGTTGGAAATGAGGGAAGCGGCCATGCGCAGGCTGCCCTTGTCCGGGCTGTTGAGAATGTCGGACAGGATCTGCTGGGTGTCGGTGGCGTCCAGGATCGAGAAGCGGGGCTTGTAGCCCAGCCGCCGGGCCTCGGCGCGCAGGATGTGCAGACCCAGGGAGTGGAAGGTGGAGACGGTGAGACCATGGCCCTGCTTGCCCGGCAGCAGTTCGCCCACACGTTCCCGCATCTCCCGCGCCGCCTTGTTGGTGAAGGTGATGGCGGCGATATGCCGGGCCTCGATGCCGCACTGGGTGGCCAGGTAGGCGATCTTGCGCGTGATCACCCGGGTCTTGCCCGAGCCGGCTCCAGCCAGGACCAGCAGGGGACCGTCCAGGTATTTCACGGCTTCACGTTGCTGGGGGTTGAGGTCGGCGAGCATGGGGAGCGGGACGAGGGTTACCGGCGATGAAAAAGAAAACGGCCCGCGCGGGCGGGCCGTTCAGGATAACGAGAAAGATCAGCGCAGGCCGGAGATGTACTCGGCGGCGGCCTTCATTTCCTGGTCGGTCATCTTGCGGGCGATGACTTGCATCATCTTGCCACCGTCATTGGCGCGGTCGCCGCTGCGGAAGTTTTTCAGTTGGGACAGCACGTATTTGCTGTGCTGGCCGGCCAGACGCGGGAACTGGACCGGGATGCCGGTGCCGGCGGGACCGTGGCAGGAGGCGCAGGCGGGCACGCCGCTGCCGGCGTTGCCACCCTTGAAGAGCTTCTGGCCTTCCGCCACCAGGGCCGGATCCTTGGCTTGCTTGGGCTTGGCTTGCTGGGCAGAGAAATAGGCAGCCAGGTTGTGCATGTCCTCTTCGCTCAGCTTGGCTGCGTTGGGGGCCATGATGGCGTTTTTGCGAGCGCCAGACTTGAACTCGGAGAGTTGCTTGGCGATGTATTCCGGATGCTGCCCAGCCAGGTTGGGGTAAGCGGGAGAAGTGCTGTTGCCGTCAGCGCCATGGCAGGCGCCGCAGACATCATTGATGATTTTTTGAGCCTTGGCCGGATCGCCTTTGGCGGCAGGAGCCGGCGCGGGGTTGGCCCAAGAGGTCGCGGCGAACAGTAGGCCGGTCAACAGCGCGAAGGATTTCATGTAAAAGCTCCTTAAATCCAGGATGGCAGCAAGGGAAAATCGCGGCATTTTAACGGCCTGTTTGTTATAGTGCCAGCCTTTCGAGCAGGCCCGCTGATTACCCGCTCCGCGCCCGCCTCGCGTCATCGCCGCGAACCATCGCCATGCTCAACGCCACCTTCCATATTACTGTCGCCCAAATTCGCGATCTACCCGTGGACAGCCTAGCCGAAGTCGCTTTCGCGGGCCGATCCAACGCCGGCAAGTCCAGCGCCATCAACACCCTTTGCAACCATAAGCGGCTGGCTTTTGTGAGCAAGATGCCAGGACGCACCCAGCATCTGAATTTTTTCCGGGTGGAGGAAGGGCGTTTCCTGGTGGACCTTCCCGGCTATGGCTTCGCCCGCGCGCCCAAGGACCAGAAACACGTCTGGCAGGCGCTGATTGGCGGCTACCTGGCAAAGCGTCCACAACTTGTCGGGCTTGTGCTGATCATGGAGAGCCGTCATCCGTTGACTGATCTGGATCGCTCCCTGCTGGAATGGTTTCGTCCCTCCGGCAAACCTGTGCATGTGCTGTTGTCGAAATCCGACAAATTGTCCAGGGGACCCGCCCAGCAGACATTGCGCCAAGTACGCGCCGAATTGACGGAAATGGGCATGAACGCCACGGTACAACTCTTTTCCAGCCTGAAACGCGACGGTGCTGATGAAGCGGAAGGGGTGTTGCGGGCTTGGTTGGGCGTACCCAAAAAAAACCCGGCTCAAGGGGAGGGAGCCGGGCAAATATCGCCTTAATGTTGCATTAAGGCACCCGCTCAGGGAGGAGAAGCGGGAGACGAAGCGACTCGTCTGTTCAATAGATAAGCTTGCCGTGAACTTGGTTCCCGAGCGCGCCGCATTGATATTGGTATATTCGTTTCAGGAGACCATCGTCATGTTCGATTTGTCGAGTTTTCCCCGCAAGCGCATGCGTCGCATGCGCCGGGATGAGTTTTCACGCCGCTTGATGCGGGAGAACGCCTTGACCGCCGCTGATCTGATCCTTCCGGTCTTTGTGCTGGATGGAGAAAACCGGGTCGAGGATGTGGCTTCCATGCCGGGTGTACGGCGCATGAGCCTGGATCGGCTCTATGGCGTGGCCGAGGATTGCCTGAAGCTTGGCGTGCCGGCCATTGCCCTGTTCCCGGTGGTTGATGCCCAGTTCAAGAGCCTGGACGCGGCCGAGGCCTACAATCAAAAGGGGCTGGTGCCCCGCGTCGTGGCTGGCCTGAAAGCCCGCTTCCCGGAACTGGGTGTGATCACGGACATTGCCCTGGATCCCTATACCAGCCACGGCCAGGATGGCCTGATCGACGAGTCTGGTTATGTACTCAACGACGAAACCATTGCCGTGCTCACCCGTCAGGCGGAGTGCCATGCTGCCGCCGGCGCCGATGTGGTGGCGCCCTCGGACATGATGGATGGTCGAATCCACGCGGTGCGGGAAACACTGGATGCGGCCGGATACATCCACACCCGTATCCTGGCCTATTCCGCCAAGTACGCCTCCAGTTTCTACGGTCCCTTCCGGGACGCGGTGGGTTCCGCCGTCAATCTGGGCAAGGGCAACAAGTACACCTACCAGATGGACCCGGCGAATTCCGACGAAGCCCTGTGGGAAGTGGGCTTGGACCTCCAGGAAGGCGCCGACATGGTCATGGTCAAGCCGGGCATGCCCTATCTGGACATCGTCCGGCGTGTGAAAGAGACCTACCAGGCGCCCACCATGGTCTACCAGGTGAGCGGCGAGTACGCCATGCTCAAGGCCGCCGCCCAGAACGGCTGGCTGGACGAGAAAGCCTGCGTGCTGGAAAGCCTGCTGGGCTTCAAGCGGGCCGGGGCCGATGCCGTGTTGACCTACTTCGCCTTGGATGCCGCCCGCTGGCTGGCGGAGAAATAATCAGACGTAGCGCGCCCGGCGTTCCCGCTCGACGCGGATGATGTAACGCTGAATGGCGGTTTCCACACTGGGTGAGGCGGCCGTTCTTGAGGGTGATATCAAAGGTTGTACATACCGACAGGCTCAAGGCGAATTCGCCTGTGCCGGGCAGTGCGATGCGGCAGCCTTGGTAGACTTCACCCGCCTTGAGCCGGCCTTCCTCTTGATAGGCCAGCACGCCTACGCCACCGATGCTGATATCCACCACCACGGTTTCCATCAACCCCGCGCTGGTATTGATCATGCACTTCACCGGATTCATCACGGATGTAACTAGTCGGTAATATTCCCGTCGCTGTAAGCGAAGGATTTCGCTGGGCATGGGCACGCGAAAAGCCGCCTCCTGCCCCAAAGTGGTGGCTTCGATGCGGCCGCTGGAAAACTGGATGTGGACCTGATCGTGGGTGGTGGCGAAGGTGCAATGGGTGCTGGCAAGCAACATGGCGTTCATCGTGGCATCCACACCTTGTTCGAGCAGGACGAAACCTTTCTTGCCATCCACGGCGAGCAGGGTGGATAGCACGAAATCCTTGCCGTTCTCACCATAGATGGCGACGAGGTTCTTGCCCTGCATCACGTCATTCAGGTAGCGCTGGATCTCGCGCGCATGACTGACCAGATAGCGTCCGCTATCCTCGGTGGAAACCAGTTCGATCTTCATGGTCGGAATTGTAAAGTACAGTGCGCTAAACTCGGGCACGGCGTATCTCGCCGTGCGCCGGGTTACACTATTTATAGTGTTCGGCCCTTTGGGGCGAGAGGATCGGGGTAATAACGTGGGATTCATGGAAAAGCTGCGCTTCGGCAGCCGAAACTGGGCGAAGACCATTGCCGTGGTCGAGCCGCCGCGTTTGAAAAACATGGGGGTGACCCCCCAGAACGATGTTTTGTCGAGCGAAGCGGCGGAATCCATCCGTCGCGATACATTCAAGATACGGCTAGCCCACGATGCTTCCAGAACGCGTGAGGCGCGATTTCTGATCGAGAAGCGCTATGGAGACAAAGGTTATGCCGTTTCCAAGGAACCGGGGCGCCCGGTATGCCCGGAGCGAATCACCCTGGCGACATACAAGGAAGAGGAGGTTATCGGCACCCTGACCATCGGGTTCGATACGGGCTCGGGCTTGCTGGTTGATGAACTCTATCAGGCCGAAGTCGATTCCTTGCGGCGTGAAGGCCATCGGATCTGCGAATTCACCAAGTTGGCCATCGATACCAAACGAGCTTCAAAACGCATGATGGCTGGCTTGTTCCATATTGCGTTTCTCTATGCGGGGCGAATTTGGGGTTATACGGATATCGTCATCGAGGTCAATCCATCCCATGTCTCCTTCTATGAGCGCATGCTCGGCTTCCAGGTGTTCGGCTCGGAACGGATGTGTCCCCGCGTCGGCGCGCCGGCAGTGCTGCTCAGAGCGGAGGCGAGCTATGGTCAGCGCATGATCAGGGAATTTGGCGGCCGGCCTGATCTGTCGCGCCAGGAAAGAACCCTGTTCCCCTACTTCATGTCTCCCGACGAAGAACGCGCCATCATCCAACGCATGATGCGGGCATGAGTTTTCCCAACACGGGGGAGGAGCTATCCGTGGACTCTTTTGATTACGCTGTTGCGTTCTCCCGCAACATAGGTTGGATTACGCAAGCAGAGCAGGCGAGCCTGAGGAACAAGCGGGTCGCCATCGCCGGCATGGGCGGTGTGGGTGGATTCCATCTTTTGACCTTGGCCAGGCTGGGTGTCGGCAAATTTAACATCGCTGATCTGGATGTATTTGAACTGGCCAATTTCAATCGCCAAGCCGGTGCGTCCATGGTGTCCATCGGGCTGCACAAGGCTGATGTACTGGCAGATCTCGCCCGGCAGATCAATCCGGAATGCGAAATCGAGGTTTTTCCCCACGGCGTGAATGCCGATAATCTTCAACGGTTTTTCCAGGATGTGGATCTTTACGTGGATGGCCTGGATTTCTTTGCTTTCCAGGCTCGCCAGATGGTTTTCGCCCATTGCCATGAACGGGGAATTCCCGCCACCACGGTTGCTCCCTTGGGTATGAGCGCAGGCCTGCTCAATTTCCTGCCGGGTCAAATGAGTTTCGAAGACTATTTCCAGTGGGGAGATCGGCCCGAATTGGAAAAAGCCGTACGTTTCCTGGTGGGGCTGGCGCCCGCATTGTTACATCGCCATTACCTTGCAGATCCCAGCCGAGTGGACCTCAGGGCACGTAAAGGGCCCTCCACCAACATGGCGTGCCAGCTTTGCTCAGGGGTTGCGGGCACGGAGGCGCTGAAAATTCTGCTGGGCAGGGGCAAGGTCTGGTCCGCGCCCCATGGCATCCAGTTCGATGCTTATCGCAACAAGATGTCCCATACTTGGCGGCCCGGCGGCAACCGCAATCCCATCAACCGCTTGGCCATCGCAATCGCCAAGCACCAGTTGGGAATATGAAATGGATCGAGCCCTTCCCGAACATATCCGTCACATCCTTGATCTCGCCCGCTGGGCGCCCAGCGGTGATAACACCCAGCCCTGGCGGTTCGAGGTTCTTGGGGACGAACATATTCTGGTTCACGGCTTCGATACCCGTGACCATGTTGTCTACGATCTGGATGGCCATGCCAGCCAATTGGCCGTCGGCGCTTTGCTGGAGACAATGTCCATCGCCGCCACCATGGTTGGGCGCCATGCAACATTCAACCGGCGGCCCGATACCCCGGACACCCATCTGCTCATCGATGTCCATTTGGCATGGAAAGAAGACAGCCCGGTCCATCCGCTGGCGACATTGATCGAGAAACGCACGGTTCAGCGTCGACCCATGTCCACGCGACCGCTTTCCGTGGAAACCAAGCAGTATTTACGCGCAAGCCTCGGTCCCAGCCATGATGTGGTCTGGTTCGAAGGCATGTCATGGCGTGCCCGGATGGCCCGATTCATGTTCGACAACGCCAAGATCCGGTTATCCATCCCCGAGGCATTCCCGGTCCACAGCAGCGTCATCGAGTGGGGGGTGCGCTACAGTCTCGACCGAATTCCTGACCAGGCGGTCGGGGCCGACCCCTTGACGCTCAAACTCATGCGCTGGGCCATGGTCAGTTGGCGACGTGTGGCGTTCATGAACAAATATCTCTTGGGGGATCTCGCTCCCCGCCTTCAGCTCGATCTGCTTCCCGGCATGTTATGCGCCGCCCACTTCGCCATCATGGCCAAATCAGCACCACGTGGCATAGACGATTACCTGGAAGCCGGCCGTGCTGTGCAACGTTTCTGGTTGACGGCCAGCCAACTGGGATTGTTGCTCCAACCGGAAATGACACCGGTCATTTTTACGCGTTATGTCAGGCAAGGACGGAGCTTCACCGCTATGGCCAAACCTATCGATATGGCGGTTCGCCTGAACGAGCGCCTTGCCCTGCTGTTGCAGGGAAATCATGCCGACAATCTGGTTTTCATGGGGCGTATGGGTGAAGGCAAACCACCCTGGTCACGCTCGTTGCGCAAGCCGTTGGAACAGTTGTTGGATGGTTGAAGGCGGTATTTCGATTCTGAAGGGGGAGAGAATGGGTTCCGCGTTAAGTATCTGCATGGTGTCCGACGATGCCCGACCGGCTGCCACCGGGGTGGGTACTCACATACAGCAGGTGAGCAAGGAATTGGTCAGGCGCGGTCACCGAGTTTCCATAATGACCACGCGCCGGAGTGGCGAACCAGAACTTGAGATATGGGAAGGCGTTCGTCTGCATCGGATGTTTACCCTGAAGGTCTACGGCTTCTATCAGGCGTTGCCTTCCAAAAACACGATACGTCGCATCCTCCAGGAAGAAAACGTCGACGTGGTGCACCATCATTACCTCGGCTTCATGATGAAGCGGACCTGTGCCGTTGCCGAGTCATTGGGGCTGCCCCAGGTTTCCACCTTCCATTTCAGCGCTGAGGTGCTGACCCAGCCCCTTCTGATGCGGCCTTTCCGGGAGATGATTCGCGGGCAGATTGTGGATTACAACAACCGATGCAATCTGGTTATCGCCCCTTCGCAAAATCTTGCCATGCAATTGGCCCGGGATGGTATCCACACTCCGGTTCGCTATATATCCAATCCGGTGGTGTTTGATGACCCCGGTGGAGTGGTTCCGGCGGAACGGAATCCAGGTTTCACTGTTCTTTACGCCGGGCGGCTCGGGCCGGAAAAAAACATTCCCCTCCTGCTCAAAGCATTCAAACATCTGTTGCGCAACTTTCCTGATGCCACACTCTGGATCGCCGGCAGCGGCCCTCTGAGAGAGTCCCTTGAACAGCTTTGCCAACAGTATGGCATGCAGCAGAGTGTCAGGTTTCTGGGTTTCCTGGATCACCCCACACTGGCCCGTTACTACGCAGCCTGTGACCTGTTCGTCCTGCCCTCTGTGGTGGAAGCTCAGCCGCTTGTAGCCATGGAGGCCATGTGGTTCCGCAAGCCCATCATCGTCACACGGGCCATCGTGGCGGCCACGGAGATGGTGGAACCCGGTGTCAACGGTTATATCGTCGATCCCGAAGATCCTGTGGATCTTTCTGGGCGTATGGCAGAACTGGCCAGTGATGCGGCCATGCGCGACCGATATGGTGAAGCTGGCCGCATCCGGGCCAATGCATATCGCCCCGAGTTGGTTTTGGATGCCATCGAGCAGGGCTATCGGGACGTGCTTGTCCATGGCTAAGCGATACAGAGCGGTTATTGTTTCTCCACATCTCGATGACGCCGTCTTTTCCTGTGGCGGTGAAATCGATCGTCTGGCCAAGGAGGGGCCGGTGCTGGTGCTCAACCTGTTCACCCGCTATCTCGCCGATATCAAGATTCGAGGTGTCGTGCTAGGCGAAGAACGCTATCAGGAGGAAGCGGATGCAGCCGATTTCCTCGGATATGAATCCCACAATATGGGTGAATTGGACGTCACCTTTCGGCGCGATGCCTACCGTTCCCTGGGGAATATTTTTCGGCCACCTGTCGATGAAGATATGGCATGGTTGCCTGAGTTGCGCGAGAAAGTGTTCTTGTTCCTTGCGGGCCTGGAATTCGAGCAACTCTATGTTCCGCTGGGAATCGGTTGGCATGTGGACCATGTGCTCACACACCTGGTGTTCGAGCCTTGGGCGGGAAGGGCTGGTCTGTTGTATTACGAAGACGCGCCGTATTGCCTGATTCCACACACCACGCGCTACCGGCTCAACGAACTCGGGGCTTATTCGTGGGACGAGAACGATGCCAGCCTCACTCCCTCCAGCGAGCTCCGCGCCTGGTGGCAGTGCGCAATGGCCTATGCCGACACGGCATTGATGAAGAACCTGAAGCCGTGGATCGTGCGCCAGTCCGCAATTCCGGTTGTGAGCTTCTATCTCTACCGGCTCATGGCCCTGCATCGGCATTGTGCCAAGCAGAGGCCAAACAGGCAGTGGATTCCCGTTGTCATGCCTCTCGGCAGCCACTTCGATCGAAAATTGGCGGCCATGACCTTGTACCGGAGTCAGTTCCGAGAGTTTTTCTCCGACGAAGCTGACTGTAAGGCATCGCTTTTCGATTACGCAGCTCGTATGTCGGAGAGGGCCGGCCCGGTTGAGCGTTATTGGCGCCCAGCCGAGTAACTAAGGCTGATTTCGCCTGTCGGCTTTCTTTACAGTCACCATATTTGAGCAATTCCCGCGCCGCTTAGGATAATCAAAAATAACCATATAAACAATGTGTTATGTCGTAAATGGCGGAGTTGGCACGGCATGTGCTTATAGAAACCTGCCCGCACTAGGCGGCAAATGTTCAAGACCTTAAACGGAGAAAATCATGACCAAGTTCAACAAGACCCTTCTCGCTGCCGCCCTGGCGTTGGGTGCCAGTTCCGCGTTTGCGAACCCCACCTTCCTGTTCGGTACCAGCAAAATCAATTTCGACTCCCTCGAAAACCACTACCGTTCTGATGCTGCTTGTGCTGCGACCGGCGGTTGCTTGACCCATGACGCGGCCAACGATCCGTCTGGTTGGAATCGTGTTGATCCCGCCTCTGTCGGTGCTACCAGTATCATTCCTGGCGACGTGTTCGCTGGCATCCTGAGCGTTTACAAGATCAACCTCAGCGGCTGGCAGCCCTCCGCCGCCGAAGAGTTCACCGGCTACTTCGCGCAAGAAGTTAGCGCCGTGGATGCCAGCGTTCTGACGAACG
>CAZEOR010000011.1:2992-19652 GCA_964513695.1 uncultured Thiobacillus sp. | reverse complement strand
CTACCCCCAGGTTTCGTGGCCGAAGCCCAGGGCTTTCGATACACAGCACCATGGACACGACCTCCCGGGCCTCCTCCCATTGCAGGATGCAGGCTTCGTCGTGAAACAGTCGGGGCGGTAGTTCGGCACCGAGCAATTCGGGTTCCCTTACTTGGGGTCGGATCAGAATGTGGCGGATTTCTTGGCCATAAAACATGAGAGAGAGGCGAAGCTCCCGATCGAAAACCCGAAAAGCAAGCGCCCCCTCTGGATCACGGCTTAGGATTCGGCCATCCAGACTCAGGCGCACGACTGCTGGGCCTGGGCGCCGGGGCCGCACGGCCCACTGCACCCGAAGCCGGGTGCCGACCCGGGGAGTGTTCTCGCTTACGTGCAACTCTGCATCTAAGCGGCGCGGAATCCCGATTCGACCGACACGCGCAAACTGCGCGGCTTCTTCATATGCGTCGGCATTGATCGCCATGGCCTGTTTTCTCCGTTTCCATGGCACGAATTATTTTCTGGTGCCGCGAGGCCGTTGCATTTCCACAAGCTTTGGAAGTCCGCGGCAGTTCTGCCAGAGGCCCAGTTCGACAAGCTTGTGGCCGTATCAAACCCGCCTTTGCTCCTGCCACTATGCTTTCGACAGCACGCCAATTCCGCCAGCCAGAAAGGAGAAAATCATGCAACGGCTCGTTTCCACTCCTGCCAAACCGTCTGCTACCGCGCTGCGCCCTGCATTCCTTCCCGCGGGGTGGGTGGGAGCACCCGACATGATCAAGGGTGCCCGCTACCCCAGGTTGCTGGCGGCAGATGTGGCTCTGGTGCAGTCTCTCCTTGATGAATTCGAGATACCTGGTAACGGAGAAGATCGCATTGCTCAGCTCACCCCCACCGGCCAATTGTTGGCCATCACCAACCTGCCGCTGCCGGATGGTTTTGATCCGGATTACGTCGATGCTTTGGTGGATGTGTCCCGCTATCCGGACCCACCTATCGGCGTGTATGTCCTCAACGACGGCTTTAACGGTCAGCAGCAGGAATTGCGGCGGCGCTTCAACCTGTTCCGGGATGCGGCCTATCACGACGCCGACGCCATTCCGGGTTACACCTGGATCTGCCATGTCTATCCAGACAACCGTTGGCAGCTCAAACCCGATGACCTGACCCGAGGGGACAACCTCCGCAAGTATTTGTCCCTTTTTCTCTCCAAGCTCGAAAACTGATCAGGAGACCACTATGCTGCACGTTCGTCTTACCGAGCCCCTTTACGAAGCAGTTTCTGCTTACCTGCTTCCCATGGACGATCTCAGAGAGCGCATTTGCTTCACCTTCGGTCAACAGTTCCGTCAGGGCGACGACCTGTACTTCCTGTTTGCGGAGGAACCCCTACTTCTCGACGAAGACTGTTACCTGTCCCGTACCATGGGGAATGCCCGCCTGCCGAAAGAGGTGATGGATGGAGTACTCCTGCAGTTTGCCGGCGGTAGCTCCGGCGTACTGGGCAACTGGCATTCGCACGGCTTTTCTCGGAGAGGTACCCGGTTTTCTTCGGTGGATGATCAGGATGACCGGCAGCTCGCCACCTGGCTGGCTGGCCCTTTTTCCGCAATGCTGGCCGAGCATCCACGCATCGGTATACAGCGAAAGCTTAGCAGCTTGGCCTTCGTGATGGACCACGGCGGACTCGCCGCGCGTCTCGTTCTTCCAGATGGCCGTTTTGTGCCGGTCAACACGGTGGATATTGTCGGCTCCCACCTCCGTCGACTGCATCCTTACAATGCCCCGAAGCGGTCTCTTCTTGAAGTATCGGACTCCCAGGACCGCCACCGGGATTTCCTTTCGGACAATATCCTGCGGGAACTCGGAGGAATGCGTATCGGACTGGTCGGAGCCGGCGGTGTCGGTTGCCTGCTCTCCGAGGGATTGGCCCGTCTGGGCGTTGGAGAATTGCTGATCGCCGACCAGGATAAACTGGATCGAAGCAATCTCAACCGCTGGTTGGGCGCCATGCCCTCCATGGTCGGCGAATACAAGGCTCGGCTGCTGGCAGCACGACTCTCAGTCCAGGTTCCTCACTGCTGCGTCAAAGCACTTTGTCAGCCCCTGGAACAGAGTCTCGATGTCCTGCGGACCTGCGATGTTCTGGTGACGGCAGTGGACAACGATTTCGCCCGCTTCCAGGCCAATCGCCTTGCCACCCAATACCTGATCCCCTGGTTTGACAGCGGCACCGTGATCCTGGCGGGTGATGACACGCTAGATTTCCGTCACCGGGTGCTTTCGGTCTACCCGGGTGCAACTGCCTGCATCGAATGCACCGCCTTTAGCGTGCTGTCTGGTGAAGATGTTCTACTTGAGATGGCTGACGAGGCCTTACGCTCGGGCCGGAAGGAAGCGGGATACGTGATGGACAGGCCAGAAGTCCGTTCCCCCTCCGTGATCGGACTCAATTTCACGGTGGCCGGAGAATTGCTGACCGAATTCATCAACTATCTTGCCGCCAGTCGGCCCGCCGCCACCCAGATCTACGCTCGCTGGCGCGATAACTTCCGCCAGCGTGTAGCGCCCGATGGCTACAAAGATTTGCCCCAGGCCCATTGCCCTGCCTGTGGCTTACGTCTGGGCGCTGCTGAGTCCGAGGGTTTGCCCCGCTCCGGCCGAGCTCGACAGGATATTGCAAAGGAACTCAGTGCATGGCGTGAAGCCCGACACCACAAGCTTGCCGAACGGATGGAGCAGGCGGCCGGTGCGGCATACTGAAATTCCCTCACCTGACACAAGGAGTACATCATGGCAAAGCGCAAACCCATCTCCATTGACGGCGTGGCTGTCGAGGTGCCGGACCGGGCGAGCACCATTGCGGACATCGAGTTGGCTGACCCACCCAACTTCGCTCTCATTCCCGGCAAAGGATTAATTCCCCGCGCCAGATTCTCCAGCACTCCAATCCCCGAAGGTTACGAGCGGGTGGTGTCTGACACGATCAAGGCCTGATTCTTGCCCAAGGGGGATCGCAGAAACCGTCCAGTCATTTTGTCAAGCATGGCGCATCCACTCCGAATCATTCGGGCTGGACGCGCCGTGACGTATGCAAACTGCGGATTTTCCTCCGCCCAGTCCCTCGGCGGGCCTTTGTAATTTGCAACTTCCGCAGGGCAGACCCTTTTTTCCTGGCGGCAAGCGCATGCTGAGAGCGCCGGCACCAAAGAACGTCGGACTGCGTGTCAAGGACGGCTGCTGGCAGTAATGTGCTCCAATGTTGGCAACGCTTGGCTGGTTGCCTCTGCCACACGCTAATCGTAGTCAGCCGATCTCTATTTGGCTGTAATGGTTAGACAAAATTTCTTTCAACTTGACGCGATCCTCGTCCTGCAGATAAGGCGGCAAAGCCATCGCAGGGCGAACAGTATCTCGGCCGCGTTTGGCTCCCTTGATCCATTGGAAGTCATTCATGTGCGAGGTTGGATCAAGGGTCATGTGATGCAACGCTTTTTTGTCACCGATGCTCGGATTGGCAGTTGCCAGCAGGGTAAGCAAGATCTCGCTTTCCCACCATCGGACACCCGGCGCGAATCCGGTGTGCCAGGAATCCATGTGGGTGACGAACTGTCTTTTGAAATCCGGCAATTGCTTTCCCGAATTTGCGGCAATTTCATTAGGGACGACTTGCAGGTTTTCCACCGAAAGGCTGACCTGCCCCAAGCCGAGTGGCTTCCCGATACCCAGGCTGTGAAAAAAATCCTGCAAACCACCCCACTCGACAGCCCAGAGAACAGCCCCGAGTTCTTCCTCCCTCAGGTTGTGGAAGCGGACCCGCCCGAGAAATTCACAGCCTTCTATGACGGGTTCAAGCGTGATGCTTTGCTTGCTTGCGGTAACCGTTTCCAGGTCATTCCATCTGATCCGCCGAATGGGATAGCGTTTCCATCCCCGGATTCGGTTTTCCTGTGAATCATAGGAGCGATAACGAACGTCCACCAGGTGCCCGGACGCATTGTCTGCCAGATCCTGTTCAATGTAATTCGGGTAGTAGCCGGGGCGCGGGGAGCCAAGTATCACGGTCTTGGCGTCAACCCGGCCCTGAACCGGCGCGCCGGGGGGAATTTTGTCAAGTTTCGCCGCGCCGAAACTGATCCGGGAGCGGAGGCTTTCGACTTGCTGGTCGTCAATGCGGCCAAAAATGCATTGCGCCATGTCAAGTCCACCCAGGTTGTTGCAGTGACTCTCGGGCATGAGTTTGGTGATGCGTTGGGAGTAGGCGAGTCGGTACATGAAAGCGAGCCCTATGGAGCGCGGGCGAGAAGCAAGTGGAGGATTATTGCCATGCCAGAAAACGGGAATTCTCAACCCCGGAGTGCGCCGTATCTGATCCTGCCACCAAAGCCAGTCCTTCGAGGTTGCGTGGATCAGAAGAAAGTCATTGATGACATGGTCGTCCACCCTGACCGGTTCCTCGTTGGGGGGCAGAAAAACGAACTCTCGCCGTTTGTTGTCCACTTGGCCGGTGAACACCAGGCGCCCTGCTTTGTTACAACAACCGCCGCAGATGAACGAAAGTTTGGCCGCGATAGGATGGGTGCGGGGAATGTCCCTTTCGTAGATCGTTTCTGTTCCCGGCTGGAAAAAAATATCTGGCGGCATCGGCTTGTGATCATTGATCCATTTCTGATATTTCCACCGGGCGAGACGTGCATCTTCGTTGGCACTGCATTGCATGCGAGCGCTACTCGTTGCGTCACTGGCGAGGTCATTCTCGATGGTTTTTTGATGCACCTGGATGAACTCGCACTTACTGAGGAGCCAGTTTCCATTTTCAAAGCTGAGGAAACCGGCATTCGGGCGAGAAATCTTCTTCCGGTAAAAATCTTTGGCACCTGGTGTCAGGTCCCGTACACCGAGACGCGCATCATCAATGAGGCACATGCGGGAGAAGCTGACGATTTCAACCACATTGCGGATCATGCCTCGCAATGCTGTACCGGGTATTGTGGGAGTGCCGTCAGGCATCTTGAAAAAACTGACGGTATTTCCCTCTTGCCGACCGCCGACCAGCAGGGGAGACCTGGCCTTGATCCTGAGGTCGAACGTGCCGCTGCAGCCATTCTTGAACGGAATATCCTGGCTAACACGGTCTGCCCATTCAGGAAGGTAAACGTGCTCTGACAGCTTGACGAAGTTGTAGCAAGCGCTGACGCTGTCAGGCTTGGGGCGAGTCAAGCCGCGATCAGTGCCTTTGCCGTGCTCTTTGGGCCGTGTGCCGCCTTTTCCCTGCGCATAGCCCTTGCCATTCTGAGATGACTTTTTCCTGATATCAGTCATTCCTGTCCCATCTTTTACCGAATCCGATGAAACGGGCGGCGGCAGGTTGCCAGCCGCGTACTGGGTCGTGTCGCAGATAGCGCGTGTAACAGAGGGGGCCGGGGCATTTGCGGGTGCCGGCCAGACTAGCCGGTTCCGCTAGCCAAGGACCATCCGGGTTGGTCGTTTCTTCCAGACGGGTGACAAGCCAGCTGTCGCCTGAACGGCGAATGTGAACTGAAACGGAAGCATTCACAGCCTCCGCAGCCAGCAAACCGCCGTCCTTCGCGTCGGGAAACCTCTTTTCCAGAAAACCCGTCCCGCCGGTGGTCATCCACCAACCGGTCCAGTTCTGTATGGTACGAAGCTGGTCCAGGGCTTCTTCCGCCGTGCTGCATTTCACTGGCGCAGCCATCCGGAGCTCGACGGGGGTGGGCATGCCGCCCTCGATGCCGGTCAGACGGGCAGTGTCGGCCAATGCATTCAATACCGTTTCTAGCGGGTTTCGGTTGCTCATGCAGAAACTCCAGTTTCATTCAGCCAATCGAGAAGGGGTTTGGGCAGTGCATGACCTCGGAAGTAACCGTGTCCCTTGGCGTGACCGCTTCCCAGGGGCAGACGTCCATTGCGCAGGTCTTCCAGCGCCAGCCTGAAAGCCTGACGGGCTTTCAGTGAAATGCTCCGCGTGTCGATCTCGAGGCAGAGAGTGATGTCTGTCCGGAACAGGGCTTCTTCGGAGAATAGCATTCCTTTGCGCACCCCTCCGGTGAAGCGGTCCAGGCTATTGTGCTGGAGTAGCTGGACCTTGCCGGTTTCGGAAAGACGCACGTCAGAGATGAAAATCCGTCCCGCCAAGCCGTCTGACTGTCCCTCGGAATCGGTATTGGCGATCAACCCGAACAGGCTTTGCACCTCTTCGCAGGGCGTGTCCGGGGCAACCATTGCAACGGAGCCGTCAGCCCAGCGGCCGGCAAGGCGGTGGGCATGGAAGGCCGTGCGGTGAGCGAGCGCCCCCTTGATGCTGGCACCGGGCAACACCGGCCGCGGTTGGTCAAGACGGGCTCGCTCGCCGCCGGCTCCGTCATCGTTCCATAGCACCTGCCGTTCGCTGTAGAGCCGGGCATCGGCCTCTTTCTCGTAGTGCTGACCGAAGGAAATGGCGCCGCCGCCCACCCGCCAGAAATCCTCGGCCTGCAGAGGAATCTCCACTTTCAGCCAGTTTCTCAGCGCAAGAGTCGTCCCGGCTGCGGTAACGGGTTGGTAACCTTTCGGTAGCTTCGCCGCCAGGCTGACGGGCACCACGCTCCAGGCTGCCAGATCGTCTGCTTGCTGCCGTCCTGCCCGCAGGTCGAAACGACACTGCAACCCGGCGAGAAATACCATCTCGCCATAACCTCTGCGCGTTGCTCCGCCAAGCCGCAGGCCATGTTGGGTCAGCAATCCGAGCAGGGCGGGCCAGAGAACCTGATCGTCCGCGTCCGAGTCAGGCCCCGATTCCAGCCAGAGATCCAGGCTGAAACGGTGCCCCGCAGGGACATAGGTTCGATCGAATTTACCCTTGTCCTGGCGGCTGCCGCGATGTCCGAGACGCACATGATCCCGGTGAGGTAACTTGTCACCCAGTAGTGGCGCCAGGATGGGGTCACCTCCCAGTACAGCCCGATCCAGTACCAGGCCATCCACGGGACGGTTGTTAACGTCATGGATGTGTCCCCATGAGAAATGCAAACGCGCGGCCGTGGCCAGATGAATGCCATCTTGGCGGTTGGCAAAGCCGAACAAATCCATGGCGGCGGCATCACCCAGTTCCCGGGCAACCAGCGAACGGAGGGCGCCTGCCACGGAACTCCCCGGCAGCACCGGCAGTCCATTGGCGTCCCGTACCAGGGCGGTATCCACCAGCGCTTCGTTTTTGCCGCTGCAAATGGAAAGTGGGCTGCGCACCGACAGGGTGAGGCGCGCATGACGAACGATCGGAAATTCAGCCCGCATCACGTTTCCCCTTGTCATTGCTGAAGAGTTGCTTGCGGGCCACGTCGGCCAGTTGGGCCAGATGCATGCCAGGATTGTCCAGAGGGCCGGCATCGAACAGGACGTATTTCAGCCAGTCCCGCAACGGACCTCGACTGCCGGCCCAGACAAGGCGAGCTGTCGTCCACACTGTAAAACGTCCCCAGTCGGTGCTTTCGTCCGCCGCCAGGGGGCCTTGACCTCGGTCGGCGGGATCGTTTGGAACGAAAAGATCCGACCAGAGAAGGGCATGCCCTCTTTCCTTCCCCAGTGTTTCGAGGGCGCCAAACTGGGTGGCGCCAGGCGCAGCTTCCAGCAGTCCGGCCAGCCCGTACAGCCTTTGGGTCGCTTCCAGACAATTCTTGAGTTCCCGGTAACGTTCCTGCGCCCAGGACTCCCGGCGACTGTGCTTGGAGGCGCCTTGCCGGCGATTATCGAGCCAGGACAGCATGTCCCCGGACCAGGAGTCCGGTGCTGGTGCTGGGGGGGGTGCCTGATGAGCGATATCCGGGTGGCTCAGGTTCAGCGTGTCTTGCATGAGGAAATCCGGATTGACCAGAACCTGGCCCAGCCCAGCCTCCCGATACTCGCCGATCCCTTTATTCAGATTATCCAGTTCGGATTTGTCCAGCGGCGCGTCGCGTTTCACCACAAGCACGCTACCGGCAGCCAACACCTGTCGTTCCTGATCAGGCAGACACCGCTTGACGTTATAAGGACTGTAGCGGCGGAAACGGATATGGCAGAGGTCCCGTTGCAACTCACCCTGCTCCAGTCCAAGACGGGATGTAAGCGGTTCAAGGGAGGGAAAGCCGAATTCGTCGCGCAGACACAGGTCGGACTGGAGCAGCAGCACGAAGTATCCCTTGCGGGGGGCAATCCCGTGCTGCGTTTCGGCCGTGTTGGCAGAACACTGGCCGCTCACCTGTCCATACTGAGCCGACCGGCTGCGCCCGAGACTAAGCCTGGCGTTGAATACCGCGCAGACTTTGTCGAAAAGCACGTCCGGCACCGCGTCGTCGTCCGCATGAATCTCCGCACGCAGGCGGGTGCCACGGGCCAGAGCCTGGTAGCCGAACAACTGGCCTGCCGCCGCCATGTTGCTGCCGGCCGCGATAGCCGACTTGAGGCGGTAATTCCTCGTCGGGCGAACAAGCTCCATGCCCCTTTTGGTTCGGCACAGCCAGCCACCGCGAGATTGTTTCCACTGAACGCCTTGTCCACGGCCGCCCCAGATCAAGTTGGACAGTGTTTGGCCAACCTGTCCGGTCTTGGGGCTATACAGGGAGAGAGGCATGGGGACACCAGCTCCGCACGCTGTACCGACGGGCCGGGCGTCAAGAAAACGCAGCTTGCCGGAATGAAAGACCAGCCAGGATTCCTCCGGCGTGAGATCCTTGTAAAGTTGGGCCGCCGCACTCCCCAGCAACATGGCGCCCGGCAGGTAGTCAAGAGCCTCATGTCCGCCGACCGTGGAGCCCGTGGCGCTCACGACCACATCGCTGACGAGAAACAATTCGACGGCCCGCTTATGCATGGTCGGTCTCCCGCAGGATGCAACGTCCCAGGCCGCGGGAACGATGGGCGCCCAAGGCCCTCACGAGCGGGAAGCAGCGGCGCAGAGTGACTTGCCAGAAGTGGTCATCCGGGCCGGAAACGGTTGTCTCGAGCCGTAGGGGAACACTTACCTGAATACCACGCAGGCTCTTCGGTCGGGCACTGCCGGAGGAGTCCAGGGCGGTGGCAAACAGTTCGCCGAACAGAGCAGACTTCAGCCCGGCATCGAACAGGATCGCTTTCCGAAGGTCAGCGGGCAGACGGGCACTATCCACCTGCAGGATGCCGGGCAGGCTGGCGTGCCGGTCTTCATTCGGCCCGCCAGGACGGCCAAACAGTTGAAAAGTGGTAGCCGGCTTCTCCAGGTGCCCCCATTCCTCCAGGCACCGGCAGGCCTCCCGCAGCAGCCCCTTCAGTTGCCGACCTGGCAGGTAGGGCAGGCCATCCTCCAGATCCACTACCGCGTCCAGATGGGAGCCGGCACCCCGTCCGCCGCCACAATGCCACCAGTCGAGAATGTCGATTTCCAGTTTCAGCACAGCCATCACTTTGTCTCCCGGAGGGCCATCGGCTTGATGCCATCCACGGCAATAAGATCCAGCGCATCACCCAAAGGCGTACGCCACTGGCCGTCATGATGTGCCCGGACGAGAGGCAAGTCTTTGTCCGGTTCACCGAGCGCAGCAAGGAGGGCGTCCATTGCCAGCACCACATCAGGGAACAACTCCTTGCGACGGCGCCACATCTCCCGCGCCGCTTCCGGGTTCTGCTGCAATCCGGTGAGCAGGCGACGCAAGGGGCCGCGGGGCATGCCTTGCCCACCCAGCTTCGAGGCAAATTCCAGCAGGGTCGACAGGGTAGGCAGGCCATCCTCGGCACGAATGCCCCAGACGCCCATGGAAAGCCTGATGTCTCGCTCGCCCAGCCGTACGGGGGCGTCCAACTGGTCGTCGTCCACCAGAGAGGTGGTGACACGGTGGAAAGCCAGGGCCGAGGGTTTCGGCCGGTTGGCAGAGCCGCCGATGCCCTTTTCAAGGACCGCCTGTCCAGTCTGCTTCGCGTGCTGACACAGGGTTTCCGCCAGATGGGCCGCCATGGAAAAGGGTTGATTGGCGCTGATGTAGGCAATTCCCGTACAAAGCGTAAGTGCCGTAGGCAATGCCGCGCAGAATTGGGCCAGGGACTCGGACATGCGCCATGCGGACAGCTCCCGGCGGCTTGCCTCTTCGAAATGTCGGGTGAAGCTGGCAGCAAAGGCCAGGGCCAAGTCGGCGCGAATGATCAGCGTCAGATCATCGCCTCCCAGGATCAAGGGGCGCGCCGGAATCCTGGCCGGGTTTTCTCCCACCGCCGCCGGTTTCAACGTTTCCCGATATGCACCTTGAGCGGCGGATTCGGTGGCACGCTCCAATGCCTGCGAAAAGCCGAGGTACAGTCGGGCCGTTGCTTCCGGATAGTTGCCTGCCAGTCCGGATAACGCATGGAGCACCTGACCAAGGCCATTGCCATCCGCATGGATGACGGCAAGCCGGCGATCCTCTCCTTCGAAAGGGAAGTCCAGCCCCCAGGGTTCATCCTCGGAGACATCCGCCGGACTCAGGTTGCGGGGAAATACCAAGGCTTGCTTCAAGCCCGTTTCCTCGCCGGCAAACCGCCTCTCGCTGCCGTCACCGGGCGAAATGGAAAACTGCCGCTTACGGGCCAGACCTGCATCGACGAATTCGCCGTGACTGATACCGCAGGCCGGCAGGCCGGTTCGGGGAGCCCTTTCAGCAAAAGGACCCGCCTCAGGCAGATCGACGGGCTGAAAATTGCGGGCCATGCCAAGCTGGGCCAGCCCCTTGTTCAGGGCCTCGGCATCGTTTTCGCCTTCAGCCAGAATCAGTAGCATTTCCAGGTACGGCGCCCAGCGGGGTACGAAAAGACTCCAAATATCCCGCAGCTTTTCCGCCGCGTCACGCTGGTCGAAGAATACGTAGAAGGCGCCTGCCGCTCGGCGGGCGAAGCGGACCCCTGCGCCCTCCCCGGCAAGGCCCAGCGATGCCAGTGCCGCATCGAGGGGGGCGCAAGTCAACTCCGCCACCAATTCGCTGGCAGAGACCATGTCTTTCAGCCGGCCCCCGGCAAAAATCCAGCGCTGGATGCTGCGGGCCTCGAAGAGAAGAGCGTAGGTAGTCATCAGGATTACCTGTTGGAGGAAGGGAGCGGCAGACGAAAGTTGCCAGGGGGCTTGCGGTCAGTCCAGTGGATACAGTCGGGGGGAACAGTCAAGCCGCGCAAGCTGCGCGCGTTCCGACCGCTCCCCTGCTTGCCCAGGGAACCCACCAGATAGGGTTCGGCGCCGTAGTCCAGCGCTTCCATGAGCGTCTTCTTGATGGCATTGATCCGCAGTTCCCAGCTCGATTTGCCAAAACCGCCAGACAAGTCCATGCACTCATTACGGTACGGATCTGTCGCGATCCTCATGTCGATTTCCCAGCGTCTCATGCGGGCGTAGGTCTCAAGATAACCTGTATATTCCTCCCGGAACTCGTTGTCCCCCCAGCCTGCCTCCGACCAGGTTACGCCGGCATGGTCCCCCAACTCCTTGCGCCGCACTGCCAGCCAGGCGTAGAAAGCGAATGCGGCAGGCTCCATCTGTACTTCCTTGTCGCCGCAGATCACCGACCGCCGTCTGAAATCGAGCTGGAGATAAGGAGACGCCAGTGCCTTTTCGGCGGCTTCTACGGTCGCGGAAAACGTAAGCTTGCCTTCAAGAATACCTTTGGGTAGCCCCTTCGCGAGTGGCACAAAAGGGATCGGAGCCAGATGAACGATTGCTTTTGCGGCGTCCGCGGAATCTTTCTTGTCGTGGGTGAAAACGTAATGGGCCTGTTTGGTGGGATAGTAGAAGGCCGGCTCTCCGGTCATTCGCTCATAGGCGGCGTCAACGAGGACATGGGAGAGCCGGTCCTGGGGTCGCCCGAACAAAGACAAGGCGTAACCCACGTAATAGCCCATGGTTTTTCGACCGCCAGCCAGGGAAACGTGCAGCGCGGCATCCTTGTCCTGGGTGGCTATGCGCACCCAGTGGGTGATGCAATTTGCGGCGCATTCGTTGTCCGCCGGCGTCAAGATATCCTCCATCAGAGCCCCGTCGTGATCGCGCAGCACCTCGATGCAACTCTCGTCAAAATGGATGCCGGAGAGGCCCCATTCCTGACACAGACGGTGGAACGCGCCGCTTTCCGGAGCGAGCAATTTGCCGACCAGATGCCGCTTGCCCTCCTCGGTGGTCATTACTCTGATTTCAGTGGGAATGAAAGGCGTTTCGCGGCCGACGGCCAGTGCCCAGAGCGTTTCGGTCACGATTTGCGGGGTCTTGCCGGTGACGGCCATGAGGATACGACGAGGGAATTTTTCCGGCACGGGAACAAACAGGGATTGCATGGTCAGGCTCCATCAGCATTCGAGGCATAGTCCGGACGACGGTATGGTAAGCACATTGTCCGCTCTTTGTTATATCGAAGTGGAATTGACATAGATTGTCATGATGCGTAATCGATTTCGGAACTCGACAAGCTTGTCGACCGTTCCACAAGGACTCAGGACATCGGTTTATGATTCTGCCGTGATGAGGATCATCAAGAAAGCGACCAATGACCAAGCCAGGCATCCACCTTTGTCTGGTCTCCGACCAGCTTATCGCCAACTACTTGCCCGCCCACATGCTCAAGGCGGAACGGGCGGTACTGCTCTGCACCGAGGAAATGCACGACAGTCCGCGTCCGCACTGGCTGGCAGAAGCCCTGCGCAAAGACGGGATTGCGGTAGACCTCTGGCCGAAACCTTGCCCGACGGGACCTTTGCCCTTTATCGAAGAGTATGCTCGCCAAGTGGCGAGGGAAATCCAGGGCCAATGGCCCGAACATCAGCTGGTGATGAATCTGACTGGCGGCACAAAACTCATGGCCATTGGTTTCGACCGGGGGCTGCTTTCTCACGGCCGGGCTTCGGTGTACCTGGATACTCAACACAACCGGCTGGAGCAGATAGGGGACGGACACGTGCGTCAGATTCCGCTGGAAGGGCATACCCTGGAAGCCGAGACCTATTTTCTGCTCCAGGGATTGCAGATTCGGGCCGGCTCCAAGGGCGCCAATTCGTTTTCAGAGGCGTGGCGTTTGGCTGCCACCGCAAGAACTGTGCTCACGTGCTTTCTCGGCAAGAATCACACCCGGCTGCGTAGCGCCATCAAGCGCCTGGCGATGTTTCCCGGGCAGCATCCTGAGTGGACGCCTCTGGAAAATCATCGGGTCCAGAATAAATTCGCGACACTGGGTTTACACACTGGTGTGCTCGAACAAACCGGGCAAAGCTTCCGTTGCTCCGTGGCGGGTGACAAATACCTGAATGGAGGCTGGGTGGAGGAGTGGGCCTGGCTGGCACTGGAGCAGGCACGCCCGGACTGGGCGGGAAGTGGGGTCCATCTGCACTACATGGACATGACGCCCGGCTCGCTCCGTCCGCATGGCACGCTGACGAATGAATTCGATGGGCTTGCCGTACATGGTGGCCGGGCATTGTTCGTTGAATGCAAGCAGGTGCGAAACATGGCAGGTGTTCCGAGGAGCAAGCCGGACAAATTGAGTGGCGCTGCGCTGAACGACATCATTCTCAAGGGTAATCGGGTTACCGGCCCCTTCGGTGCCCGTCTGCTGGTTTCTACGGACCTGCCCTCTGCCGATGCGCTGCTGCGCGCAACTGCCAATGGCCTCGTGTGGCTCTACGGCGAGCATCTGAAAGACTTGCCGTGCTACGTCACGACCTGGGTAACCAAGGGAAAACTGCCGCCTTCTCCCGCCCTGGCCATGCCGCCGGCACCCTGAGCAGACATGCAGCCCCGTTTGGCCAATGTCCTCGACCCAGGACGCCTGGACGTGGCGTTTGAGCGGGTCTGGCGCAACCAGGGCATGGCAGGAGTGGATGGGGTCGCCTTGCCTGCGTTCCGGCGAAGGTTGGCCTGGCAACTGGAGTGCCTGCGCGATGACGTGCTGAGTGGCCGCTACCGGCCCCAGGCCCTGCGGCGCTTCGCCATCGAAAAGCCGGGCAAGAAGCCGCGCTACCTCATGGTACCGGCAGTCAGGGATCGGGTGCTGCAAACCGCCATGGTCATTGAACTGGAACCGTTGTTCGAATCCCTGTTCGATGCGGCCTCCTGGGGCTATCGCCCGCAACGCTCCTGGAACGATGCCGTCGAAGCAGTCCGAAAGCAGCGCCAACGCGGTCTCAATCACCTGCTGGATGCGGACATCCGGGGCTGTTTCGACAACATTCCCCATTTCCCACTGCTGGATGCCTTCAGCCGCGTGGTGCGTGACGCGGCCCTCCAAGCCCTGTTGCTGGACTGGATCAGAGGCGAGGTGCGAGAGGACGGGGTGGGTGACTGGTGTCCCTGTGTCGGCATCGGCCAGGGCTCGCCTCTTTCACCCCTGCTGTGCAACCTTTACCTGACGCCCCTGGATCAGGCTTGCCGCCGAGCCGGCTTCGCTCTTGTCCGCTATGCAGACGACTTCATCATCGCCTGTGAAAGCGAAGTGGCGGCGCTCGATGCCCGGAAACTGGTGGAAATCGAGCTGGCAGCCCTCGGTCTGCAACTCAGCCCCGAAAAGACCCGGATTACCAGCTTCGACGCGGGTTTCCGGTTTCTCGGTTGGGATTTTCTCGGTGACAGATGTCTCCCCAGACCGGACATGAAGCGCCCCCCGCCGTCACATGGTGATGAGAAGATCGAATCCGCTCATTCAGCGCAATGGCTTCCCCAGTCGTCGACTGTCGCCGCCGGCGGCGACAATTTGCCGCAGACTGCCGCAGAGTCCTCGACGCGCTTGATGACCCGCCCGGGCGTGGACGACACGTCACCCCCGGAGCCGACGGCCGGATTGCCGGCGCTCGCTGACGACCCGTCCGAGGCCGGCAGGGACGACGGATCACCGCGCCTGATCACCCTTTATCTGCTGGAACAGCATACCCTCGCCGGCATCACGGGGGACCGCTTCGTCATTAGCCGACACGGAGAGACGCTGCGGGAAATACTCATCCGTCAGGTCGATCAGATCGTAGTATTCGGCAACATCACCCTGACCACGCCATTCCTGGATCGCTGCTTGACGGAGGGCATCCCGGTCTATCTGCTCTCTGCCCACGGCCGCTATTTCGGGCTGGTGGATAACTTCGACAACGCATCCTTGCTCTTGCTGCGGGAACAATTGGCCAGAGCAGCGGACCCGACATTTTCCCTGCTCGTTGCCAAGGAACTGCTACGCGGCAAGATCCACAATGGCAGGACCCTGCTGCGCCGCCTGTCCAGAAGGCGGGCTTCCCCTGAGTTGGAAGAGGGCATCCTCGCGACCGGTAAAATCCTGGAACGCATTCCCGGCGCACCGAACGGTGCCACCCTGCTGGGATACGAAGGAACGGCGGCACGGACACTTTTTGCCGCGTACGGCGCCATGGTGGATCCGGCTTGGGGCTTCCGCGGCCGTAATCGGCAACCGCCGAAGGACCCCATCAACGCCATGCTCTCGCTCGGCTACACGATGCTTTTCCAGAACACCCTCTCGCTGATACGCATCGCCGGCCTGCATCCCCACGCCGGTTTTTTGCATGCCATGACGCCCGGGCATCCGGCTTTGGCCTCCGACCTCATGGAAGAACATCGGGCTGGCGTCGTTGATGCCCTGGTGCTGGATATTGCCCTGAACGGTCCTCTTTCCCCGGCCGATTTCGTCCTGCCCCGCGACGCCGGCGATGCCTGTCTGCTCACGCCGGACGCCCGCAAACTCTTTCTGCGTTTGCTGGAAGCCCGCCTGCTGACACGGATGGAGCATCCGGATCATGGACGGCCCGTTGAACGCCGCCGTATCATCGAAAGCCAGGCCCGCCGCCTTGTGGCCGCGATTCGCGCCAACGACCCCAAGCTGTTCAAAGCCTGGCTGCAACGATGAAGCCGCGCTGGATTGTTGCGTACGACATCGTCGATGACCGCCGACGCTACCGTGTGGAACGCATTCTTTCCGGCTACGGATGGCGTCTCCAGTACAGCGCTTTCGAATGCGCCATGGACGAAGGCGAATGTGAGCAACTGGTAAAGCGCCTGACAAAGGAAATTTGCCTCAAAGCGGACCGGATACACGCTTGGCCTCTGTGTGCCTGGTGTCACGGCCGCGTCAAGCTGCTGGGGAATGCCCGCCGGGCCGAGGAGCCGCCGGATTTTCTGATGGTCTGAGACACTGACATGCGCTGGATTGTGCTCTACGATATCCGCAACCCCCGGCGCCTGCGGCGGGTGGCACGGCTGATGGAAGGTTACGGGCAGCGGGTACAGCATTCCGTGTTTGAATGCGACCTCGGGGAAGCGGAGCTGAACCGGCTACAGGATCGTTTGCAGAATCTCATGGACCCGACCGAAGACCGTATCCATTGCTTCCCCCTGTGCGGCAAGGATCAGGCGCGCATTCGTCTGTTGGGCATCGCTCGAACGACGCCACCGCCGCAGGCGCAGTTTATATGATTGGTCATTATTTGGCCTGGCGAGTGACGGATAAGAAAAACTGAATTTAGAACAGGGTTTTGAAGAATGTATTCGCTACTATGGATTATCATATGCGCGCCGCAGATTGATTTTTCTTTGAAAAATGCGATCGCATGGCCAAGATTTCCTGACAGCCTGTGCATAAGTCCAACTGAGCCGCAAATGCGCGGATTTCTCTTGCCAAACAATTGGTTGTAGTGGTACCGTCCGGAATGCCCCGGTTTATGAGGGGATTGAGAC
>CAZEOR010000011.1:0-2892 GCA_964513695.1 uncultured Thiobacillus sp. | reverse complement strand
CAATTGGTTGTAGTGGTACCGTCCGGAATGCCCCGGTTTATGAGGGGATTGAGACAAAAACTCGATTTGTTTTGCATGATACGATTACTTGGTCCGGAATGCCCCGGTTTATGAGGGGATTGAGACTCTGGCGTTATTCAGAGATATTACTCAAACAACGGTCCGGAATGCCCCGGTTTATGAGGGGATTGAGACCTTATTCGCTCAGCAGATGCCCGGCCATAGATTGTCCGGAATGCCCCGGTTTATGAGGGGATTGAGACGTCGTTACCATGGCGAATTTCCATTTCCATTTCGTCCGGAATGCCCCGGTTTATGAGGGGATTGAGACCCTACTCCTTTCCTTAAGAATGCTATCCACCTGTCCGGAATGCCCCGGTTTATGAGGGGATTGAGACTATCCTTTGGCTTAAAATGCTTACTATTTCTCATGGTCCGGAATGCCCCGGTTTATGAGGGGATTGAGACTCTCTTAACATTCCTACTCCTTCAAGTTAATGTGTCCGGAATGCCCCGGTTTATGAGGGGATTGAGACTAGTAGAATGCTTGGCAACATCCGGACGAAATATTTGGTCCGGAATGCCCCGGTTTATGAGGGGATTGAGACTAGGATGTTAAGGTTCACCACCTATCTTGATTATGTCCGGAATGCCCCGGTTTATGAGGGGATTGAGACTTTTACTATGGCGAATTTCCATTTCCTACTCCGTCCGGAATGCCCCGGTTTATGAGGGGATTGAGACTGAGGGGATAACACTTGTGTTGCTAACCAGTATTAGGTCCGGAATGCCCCGGTTTATGAGGGGATTGAGACTCACGTTTCGGTTTTTGCACTTTCATTACATTCTCCTGTCCGGAATGCCCCGGTTTATGAGGGGATTGAGACAAAACTAGATTCGCCGGACGAATGATTAGTAAGTCCGGAATGCCCCGGTTTATGAGGGGATTGAGACTTTTGGTACCACCCCTTCCCTTGCGGAGACATTCTGCACCGGTCCGGAATGCCCCGGTTTATGAGGGGATTGAGACTAAGGTCCATTTCCTACTCCTTAAGGTAGTGTTAGTCCGGAATGCCCCGGTTTATGAGGGGATTGAGACTGCGTGCTGGGGCGGTACACGTCTTGCCATACCGGTCCGGAATGCCCCGGTTTATGAGGGGATTGAGACTCAGGAGAATGCGCGGCAAGACATGCATCACGGTCCGGAATGCCCCGGTTTATGAGGGGATTGAGACAAGCGTAAGGCCCTCATTTTCAGATTCTTTCAGAGGTCCGGAATGCCCCGGTTTATGAGGGGATTGAGACTATTTGCTCTTTTTGTATTGATATGAAATTTTTGATTGTCCGGAATGCCCCGGTTTATGAGGGGATTGAGACTTGAGCGGTATGGCCGGACATGCCGGACATACCGTCCAGTCCGGAATGCCCCGGTTTATGAGGGGATTGAGACTTTGGGTTGTCAGTGTCCTTGCGAGCATCTGTGTTGTCCGGAATGCCCCGGTTTATGAGCATACCCTTATACACAAGTCTGATTTTCAGCAGCCGCCAGACGACCAGCCTCTTCTAAGTGCTTGATTCTCCGTACGGGTGTTTGAGCAAAGATGTCGAAACGGACGTGTGTAAGCGTCTGATTCTCTTGGGCGCGCGGAGTTGTGTATAAGGGAATGGGTTTATGAGGGGATTGAGACTCAGTCCATTCTCGCCGGTCCGGGTCCCACTTGGCGGTCCGGAATGCCCCGGTTTATGAGGGGATTTTGACGGAGTGATTTCGGCGTGACTTACCCATTGTAATAATCCGGATTATCCGTATTTATCGAGTAAATTTTATCTGCTCTGATTCTTTCCGGATTTATTTGACGCCGTTGTTGTTGGATGATCCTGGTAGCTATTTCGTAAAGAGTCACTTTGCTTGCATCCGTATTCCGACCGACAAACAACCAGCCTTGCACCAGCTTGGCCGCCTGCAGGGCTGGTGATTGAGCAGGCGTCATCGTCCAGGGGGGACAGCCCTGCATCGTGCTCGCCCTCGCGAAAAGAGCGTTAGACGCGGCGCAGCCGGGTCGGAGTAAGGAGCAATGAACGGCTGGCCGGATGTGGCATGGCTCTTGCCGGATGAGTGTGTGCAGGATCGGCGTGCAGTCGGTGCTAACCTCGTTTCTACAGAGTTTGGGAGTGCGTCAGAACGTGGGGCGGGTCCGGCCGTAGTGACTAAGCCGGCCACCCAGGGTTGCAATGGTTTCCCGCCAGAAGGATTCGATCCGGGCGTAATGAGCGCTGTTCTGCCCGCCGGCGCCTACCATGAAGATCTCGGTGCCGCTCAGATTGGGCAACCGGGCTTTGCGGTTTTGGAGCAACTGTCGGGATGCCTGGAAGTCTGCTCTGGCCAGGTTGATTTCTGGCGTTTCTTCGATGCCGTCGGTCGGCAGGACGAAGCGGATGCTCTGATTTTCCTTTCGGGCACTGTCCAGCAGGGGTTTGAGTGCTTCCAGGCTGTCCAGGATGTAGCTCCCATTGGCCCGGGCTGGGCTATCCACCAGCCGGCTGGCCGTTTCCCGCAGGTTCTTCCGGATAGTGCGCAACTGGGCTTCGTCCTCGAACCGTTTACCGACTCGGGTCGGGACGGATACATCCGCATCCAGAAGGAATCGGGATACGGGCCGGTCTGCAATGCTTCCAATCACGCAATGATCGCCGTGTTCCTGGCGCGCCACCAGTTGTTCCGCGGCCTGTTTGTACAGCGCCTGATCTTCGGGAGCGATGGAACCGGTTGAGTCCACCAGCAGCACGCTAAGGCGGCCGGCGGGCGAGGGATGGCCCAAGGCCTGGTCGAGCAGCTTGCCTAGCCGCCTGTCGGACTTGATGGGTCGAAGCGAAAAATGTGGGAAACGAGAT
>CAZEOR010000010.1:0-19700 GCA_964513695.1 uncultured Thiobacillus sp. | reverse complement strand
CGCCCGTTATGAAGCCTGGAATCGACAGGCGGTCATTGCCAGCTTCCAGCACCAGGCTCAGGGAAGGCGTGAGCTTCTGTTCCCAATTCACGGCCAGGCGCCGGACCACGGTACCCAGTTCCTCGCCGAACCACTGCTGCACCCCCGCCACTTCCATCGGTTCCAGGCTGGCGCCGCCGGCTTTGGGCAGGGCCGCGGCTTCCAGCGCGGCGATACGCAGACTGGCGCCGGCGAAGGGTGCCCAGTGGAGGCCGAATTTGGGCAGGGTGCGGTTGTATTCGGTGATATTCGAATAGTCCTGATGGAAGTCCACGCGGCTCAGGCCGAGGGTGAGGGCCAAGTCCTGGATGGGTCGCAGGATGCCGTAAGCGTAAGTGAGCTTGGTGATGACATCGATGGTGGAAGCCGGGCTGCCGGAAAAGAAATAGTTGCCGTTGTCATGGAAACGGCTGGAGCCCAGGGTCAGGATGAAGTTGTCCCAGACATGCCGATACTGGATTTCCGGCATATCGGCTTGCCCCGGCGCCTGGGTCGAAAAGCCGGCGGCGGGGTAATCCACATCCTGCCCACGCCATTGCCGGGCAAAAAGCAGTCTCAGACTGCCGCCGGGGCTCGTCTGGATACTGGCACCCAGCCGCGCCACCCGCACACGCTCATCCAGAGACATGGGGGTCACCAGGATGGGGTCATAGGCAAACAAGAGTTCTTCCCGGATGCTGGTGGCATGGCGGTATTCCAGGAACGTGGAGAGTCTCGAGTTGATCTGAGCTTGCAACTGGAACTGCCAGTTGCGGTTATTCAGGGCCTTGCCGTCGGGACCGTCGCTGACCTGGATCAATTGGGCGAAGCCGATACCCAGGCCGCCGATTCGTCCGCCTAACCGGAATTGCTCGCCCCAGGTGCCGAATCCCCCAAGGTTGCCGTCCACCGCCAGTTGCCAGCCCGCGGGGGCGAACAGGGCGGAATACTCGTTCAAGCCCGCCGGACGAGGTTCCAGGCCGTCGGGCAGGGCGTGGCCGGGGACACTGGTGGCGCTGCTTCCCACCCCCTGGACCATGTCCAATCCCAGGGGTAATAGGCCCGGAGGGGCATCGAACAGGCTTTGCAAGGCCAGTGAGCGGCGGGCCTGGATGCCATGGGGAGCCAGGGTGTAGGCATCGGCCAGATTGCGCAGGGCGGCTGCGCAGCAGCCATATTCCACCGCCATCCGAGCCTGTTCCAGGGCCGGTGCGCGGAAACCAAGGGCCTCATAGGCGCGGGATTGGTCGATATGGTTGAGCGCCATGTCTTCATCCAGCAACTTGCTTCCCCGGTAGACCCGACGGCCTGCATTGCGGGTGGCGGCTTCCTGGATGTCGGTCAGGGCGCTGGCGGGCCGGTTCGCATGAAGCGCCGCCTGTCCTTTGAATAGCCAGGAGGCCGAACTGTTGGGGTCGAGCTTCCCGCTCAGATTGAATTCATCCCGGGCTTTGGCTTCCTCGCCCAGCCCCAGGTAGACCCGTCCCAGGTAGGCATGGAACAGACCGTTGTTTGGTGCACGCTCGATGGCGCTCAGGAGTTCTTCCCTCGCCCTGGACAAGTTGCCATTCTGGATATGGGCCAGACTCAGGCCGAAGCGGGCATTGGCATCCACCGGATTGATGCGGACCGCATGCTCGAAACCGCTGCGGGCCAGCTTCGAGTCCTGTTGCAACAAGGCTACCAGGGCGCGTGTGCTTTGAGCGATGGAGGAGTCGGGTTGAATGGTCAATGCCCTGTCTGCGGCTGCCTGAGCTGCCTTCATCCGGCCTTGTGCCAGATGCAGTTCCGCTTCACGTGTCCAGCACGTGCCGTTATCGGGGGCCGCCGTCTGAGCCTGACGAGTACTGTCCAAAGCGGCCTCAAGATCTCCCTGTGCCTGCTGTGTATAGGAAAGAGCAAGCCATGCTGTACCGGAAGCCGGGTCGAGCCGTGTGGCGCGGCGCCCCAGGTCCAGTGCGTCATCCATCCGGCCCCGCACGCTCGCGACGACCGAGGCCAGGGCCAGCGCCTTGGGGTGATTGGGCGCGAGTTTCAGCGCAGCCTGCAAATCGAGGTCGGCTTCTTCGACCATGCCGATCCGCAACAGCAGGTTGGCCCGAAATACGCGCCAATCGGCATCCTGTTGCTGGGGTGGGGTGGATTCCAGAAGAAATATGGTTTCCGCGAAAGCCCCCCGGCCTACGGACTCTTTGGCTTCTTCTGCCCAGGCTGCCTGGGGAGGAGGTGTGAGGGGCAGTACCGCCGGATAGGAGAGAATCCAGTTCGCCGTATCCTGGCTGGAGACGACCAGATTGTCCTGAGGGCTGAAATCCAGCTCCGGAATTGCTGATTCGAGGCTCGCTCCTTTTTCTCCGTTATGAGGGTCGATGACCCGTGGTGCACCAGAACAAAAGGATGCCCAGCAAAAGAGCAGGATTAATCCCGTGAATGTGTGCTTGGGGCTGGCGCGGAATGGCATCGCGGTGTGATTTTTGTAAACTGTTGAATAATAACAATTTAATCAGGAGATCCGCCACAGCTTCTTGAGCGGCGACAACTAAGTGGAATAAATGGCCGCGCATGGTCAAGTGCCCGCACGGTCTGTGCTGTGAGTTCTGTCAGCAGGAGGCGGGCGCGTATCGGTGCGAGCAGGATATTGAGGACGATCCGCCAGCCGCCACTGGTTGTTCCAGAAGGCCAGATATAGGCGCTGTCCACCTGCCAGTCAGTGGGCCAGGAGTCGGATTTTGTTGTGGATTGTCATGGCGACTGCATCAGCTTGTCGGAGGATCCGGTCTGCTGTAATCAAGCTGAAGAAACCGGTCGGGCAGGTATCATGGCCGGCGTTTACGGAGGGGTCTGATGGATTATGTGATTGTTGCCTTGATGGGCCTGGCGGCCGGGCTTCTGATCCTGTTATGGCAGCGGGGCCGCTGGTTGGCCGAGAACGCCCGTCTGACCGAACTGGCAGCGGGGCTATCCGCCCGGTTGGAGCAGGAGGGTCGGAGTGCCGAGGAAAAACGCAACCTGCGTGTGGCGGCGGAAAAGCAGTTGGCCGACGCATTCAATGCCCTCTCGGCCGAGGCGCTGGCGCGCAACAACCAGGCCTTCCTGGACCTGGCCACCCAGAACCTCGCGGTGTTCCAGGAAACCGCCAAGGGCGACCTGGCGGCCCGCCAGCAAGCGGTGGCGGGGCTGGTGAAACCGCTGTCCGAGGAGCTGGCCAAGCTGGCCAGCCAGACCCAGGCCCTGGAAAAGGCGCGCGCCGAGAGCTACGGCCAGATTTCCGAGCAGGTGAAGGGCCTGCTCACCGCCCAGCAGGATCTGCGCGGCGAGACCGGACGCCTGGTCAACGCCCTGCGCCGGCCCGAGGTGCGCGGCCGCTGGGGCGAGGTGCAGTTGAAGCGGGTGGTGGAGATGGCCGGCATGCAGGACCACTGCGACTTCTACGAACAGGAAGTGGCGGTGGACGGCAAGCGCCCGGATATGCTGGTGCGCCTGCCCGGCGGCAAGACCCTGGTGCTGGATTCCAAGGCCCCGGTGGCGGCCTTCCTGGAAGCGGCCGAGGCCCTGGACGACGCCGCCCGCGGCCGCGCCCTGGAGCGTTTCACCCAGCACGTGCGCACCCACATCCAGCAGCTTTCCCTCAAGGCCTATTGGGACCAGTTTCCGGAAGCGCCCGAGTTCGTGGTCATGTTCCTGCCCGGCGAATCCTTCTTCAGCGCCGCTCTGCAACAGGACCCGGAACTTATCGAGTACGCCAGCGAGCGCAAGGTCATCCTGGCCACGCCCACCACCCTGCTGGCCCTGCTCAAGGCGGTCTATTACGGCTGGCGCCAGGAAGCCCTGGCCGACAACGCGCGCCAGGTGAGTGATCTGGGCGCCCTGCTGTACGAGCGCCTGGCCAAGCTGGGCGAGCACTGGGCCAGCGTCGGCAAGAACCTGGGCCAGGCGGTGAAGGCCTACAACGATGCCACCGGTTCCCTGGAAAGCCGGGTCATGGTGTCGGCGCGCAAATTCGAGGAATTGCATGTGGTGCCGGCGGGGAAGAAGCTGCCGGAACTGAATCCGGTGGACCATGCGCCGAGAAGCTTGCAGGCGGTCGAAAGCGGCGAGGCGTGAGGATGCCGGTCGCCCGGATTTTTCCCCCCTTTTGCAAAGGGGGGAGCGCCATCCTCACTTCGCGCTGACCATGGGTTCCGCCTGGATGCTGGTGGCGGGGCTGTGCTTCGCCCTCATGAGCGTGGTGGTGAAGAGCCTGGGTCATGCCTTCTCCGGCGTGGAGCTGGTGTTCTACCGCTCTCTGTTCGCAATGTTGGTCATCATGGTCGTTCTGGTCATCCGGGAGGGTAAGGCGGGGGTGCGCGGCCTGCTGGGTGAGCACATCGGCCTCAATATCCGCCGCGGCGTGGTGGGTTTCATCGCCCTGGCCACCTTCTTCTATGCCTTGATCGAACTGCCCATGTCTGTGGCAGTGACGCTCAACTATGCCTCGCCACTCTGGCTGGCCCTGCTCATGCCCCGTCAACTGGGGGAGCGCCCCGGTCTTGCCCAGTACGGTGTGGTTGGTCTGGGCTTCATCGGCGTGGCCCTTTTGCTGCGGCCCTGGGAAACTCAGGTTGGCGAGTTGTTCGCGGGCATGGTGGGATTGTTCTCCGGAGTGATGGCGGCCTTCGCCTATATCCATGTGCGCCAGCTGGGACGATTGCACGAGCCTGATTGGCGCACGGTGTTTTGGTTCGCGGCGGTGGCGCTGGTTGGCGCGGCGGGAGTGGCTAGCCTGACAGGCTGGCACACGCCGGCGAGCAGCGACGTGCTGCCTCTCCTCATTCTGGGGGTTCTGGCCACCCTGGGTCAGCTTTCCATGACTCGGGCTTATCGGAAGGGGGATACCGTGGTAGTGGCCAGCTTTGCCTACAGCACCGTGGTGTTCAGCGGTATCCTAGATGTCGTCATCTGGCACGAGGCCATGCCTTTTCTGGCCTGGGGCGGTATGACGCTGACCGTCGCCGCTGGCATCTGGGCCGTCAAGTTAAACATGAGGAACGCAAAATGATCGCCATCAAGACCCAAGGCAACCTGATTTCCGTGTCCGTCATGGGCGAGTTCACCCTGGCGGATTACAAGGACTTCGAGCAGGAAGTTGAGCACGATATCCAGTTCCAGGGCGGCGTGAACCTGCTCCTGGATTTGCGCGACATGGTGCGCTACACCCTGGATGTCGTCTGGGAGGAGATTAAATTCTCCCGCGAGCACCGCTACGATTTCCGCAGGATTGCCGTGGTGACTGGCGACGAGTGGATGGTCTGGACCGCTTGGCTGAACCGTCTGTTCGTGGACGCGGAACTGCGCGTTTTCGACGAGCCGGGCATTGCCCTGGAGTGGCTGGAGACGTCTGAATCTGCCTGAAACTTCAAGCCTGGGAAACCAGCTCCTCAATGATTTCGAAGTCGTGACTCATCTCGGCGGTTTTCCCCAGGATGATGCTGGCCGAACAATACTTCTCGGCGGATAACTTGATGGCCCGGTCCACCAGTTCAGGTTTGATGCCGCGGCCGCGTACCGTGAAGTGCATGTGTATCTTGGTGAAGACCTTGGGATGGTCGGTCGCCCGTTCGGCGGAGACTTCCACTTCGCACCCGGTTACGTCCTGTCGGCCCTTCTTCAGGATCATGACCACATCCACCGAAGTACAACCGCCGGCGCCCATGAGCAGCATTTCCATGGGGCGCGGGCCCATATTGCGGCCGCCGATGTCCGGCGAGCCATCCATGATCATGGCGTGGCCGCTTTCCGATTCGGCCATGAAACAGACGTTTTCAACCCATTTGACGCGGGATTTCATGGAATTTTCCTGAAGTTGCGAAGTTAATTTCGGATGCGGTACCAGAGTAGGCCGATCCATTCGTGCAAGGCTAAATAGCTGTCGTCCAGCGCGTGAGCGCTGGGCAGAAAATCAAGCGGGGATATCCCCTTGTTCATTGAGTAGCCCGTACCAGCGGGAGTGACCTGAAGTCCCGCGGCGACGAACTCAGGCATGGCTCGCGAAAGATGCCAGGAATGGGTGATCAAGTAGATGCGCTGGATACCAGCTTCGCGCAGGATTTCGGCGGAATTGCGGGCATTCTCCCTCGTATTGCGGGAATATCTTTCGACCCATCGTGTTTCCACGCCGAATTCGCTCTGAAGGGCAGTGCGCATGATATCGCCCTCGCTGAGAATGCCCCCATCCGGTGCGCCTCCCGTGACCAGAATGGGCTTGTGCAAGCGCTTGGCCAGCCAGGCGCCATAGCGGACCCGTTCAAGTGAATAGCGGCTGAGCGTGTCGCCGCCGTACTCAAGGCTGTCCCTGTTTCGACCGCCGCCGAGAATGACGATCGCATCGGCTTCCTTGCCCGTGAGCCCGATCGGAGAGGGCTTCAGGCTGTCGATAAGAAGGTTTGCAACGATGGGAGTGGAGAGCAGCCAAAGACCGGATACACACAGGAAAATCAACGCCCGGCCAAGCTTCCATTTCCTTCTCGGCAACCAAAGACCGATGGATCCGAGCAGCAGCAGGTTAAGGGGCGGCAGCGCGAACGCGGCGAGGAAATTGGTCAGCAACCAGGAAATTGTCATCCCCGGATTATCCCGATGTTCAAGCAGACATCAAAGCCAGGTTTGACAGAGCCAGGTAGGACCCATAAAATCCTCGCCTTTCTGTAGTCCCCTTCTTTGGATCAAGACATGAAAACCTTCTCCGCCAAGCCCCATGAGGTACAGCACGACTGGTACCTGGTGGACGGCACCGACAGGGTGCTGGGCCGTCTGGCCTCCGAGATCGCCCGCCGCCTGCGCGGCAAGCATAAGGCCATCTACACCCCCCACGTGGATACCGGCGATTTCATCGTCGTGGTCAACGTCGACAAGATTCGCGTCACCGGCAACAAGGCCGAAGACAAAAAATACTATCGCCATTCCACTTTCCCGGGCGGTATCTCGGAGACCAACTTCGGCAAGATGCAGGACCGTTTTCCCGGCCGCGCGCTGGAGAAGGCCGTGAAAGGCATGCTGCCCAAGGGTCCCCTGGGCTACGCCATGATAAAGAAACTCAAGGTCTACGCTGGCGGTGAGCATCCCCACGCCGCGCAGCAGCCCCAATCCCTGGAAATCTGAGGAACCCGACCATGATCGGTAACTACTATTACGGCACCGGCCGCCGCAAGAGCTCCGTCGCTCGCGTTTTCATGAAGGCCGGCTCCGGCAAGATCGTCGTCAACGGTAAGCCCGTGGACGAGTACTTCTCCCGCGAAACCGGCCGCATGATTGTGCGTCAGCCCCTCAAGCTGACCGAGCGTGATGCCAATTTCGACATCATGGTCAACGTGAACGGTGGCGGTGAAACCGGCCAGGCCGGTGCGGTGCGCCACGGCATCACCCGCGCTCTGATCGAGTATGACGCTGGACTGAAAGGCAGTCTGAAGAAGGCTGGCCTGGTGACCCGTGACGCGCGCGAGGTCGAGCGTAAGAAGGTCGGTCTGCACAAGGCGCGCCGTCGCAAGCAGTTCTCCAAGCGTTAATTTGGAGTACCGCTGCAAAGAGCCGCCGCATCAGGCGGCTTTTTGTTTTTCTCAAGGAGAGATTTCATGATCAAGGCAGGCATCGTTGGTGGAACCGGCTACACCGGTGTCGAACTTCTGCGCCTTCTGGCCCAGCATCCCGATGTGGAACTGACCGCCATCACCTCCCGCAAGGAAGCGGGCATGCCCGTGGCGGACATGTTCCCCTCCCTGCGTGGCCGGGTTTCCCTGGCCTTCTCGACGCCGGAGGAGGCGCCCCTCAAGTCCTGCGACGTGGTGTTCTTCGCCACCCCCAACGGTGTGGCCATGCAGCAGACCCGGGAACTGCTGGATGCCGGCGTCAAGGTGATCGATCTGGCCGCTGATTTCCGCATCACCGATATTGCAGAGTGGTCCAAGTGGTACGGCATGGAGCACGCCTGCCCCGATCTGGTGGCGGAAGCGGTCTACGGTCTGCCCGAGATCAATCGGGACAGGATCAAGGGCGCCCGCCTGATCGCCAATCCGGGTTGCTACCCGACCGCCGTGCAACTCGGGTTCCTGCCTCTGGTGGAAGCCGGCGTGGTGGATAACGGCTGGATGGTGGCCGACTGCAAGTCCGGGGTGTCCGGCGCCGGCCGCAAGGCGGAGATCGGCGCCCTGTTCGCCGAGGCCTCCGATACCTTCAAGGCTTATGCCGTGCCGGGGCACCGCCATTGGCCCGAGATTCTCCAGGGTCTGACGCGTATGGCCGGGCATGATGTGGGGCTGACTTTCGTGCCGCATCTGACACCGCTGATCCGCGGCATCCACGCCACCCTGTACGCCAAGCTGACCAAGGACGTGGACCTGCAAGCCCTGTTCGAGCAGCGTTACGCCAACGAATATTTCGTCGACGTGCTGCCGGCCAAGTCCCACCCGGAAACCCGTTCAGTGCGAGCCTCCAACCTGTGCCGTATCGCCGTGCACCGGCCCCAGGGTGGCGACACCGTCGTCGTGCTTTCCGTGATCGACAACCTGGTGAAAGGCGCGGCCGGCCAAGCGGTGCAGAACATGAACATCCTGTTCGACCTGCCGGAAAACACGGCACTGACCCAAATCCCGGTAATGCCTTGATTTATTGTTTCTAATCCCCACTTAGCCCGTGGTTGACGGGCGCCCACCCGGCGCCAATAATCCCCGCACTTAGACCTGACATAGGAGTATCGCGATGAATGCCGCGACCGAAATGAGCCCCTTCAACTTCACCGACAGCGCCGCCAACAAGGTGAAGTCCTTGATCGAGGAAGAAGGCAACCCCGAACTGAAACTGCGCGTGTTCGTCACCGGCGGCGGCTGCTCCGGCTTCCAGTACGGCTTCACATTCGACGAAGTGACCAATGAAGATGACATGGTGATGCAGAAGAATGGTGTCACCCTGCTGATCGACCCCATGAGCATGCAATACATGATGGGCGCCGAGATCGACTACACCGAGGGCCTGGAAGGCGCCCAGTTCGTCATCAAGAACCCCAATGCCGTGTCCACCTGCGGCTGCGGTTCCTCCTTCTCGACCTGAGCGTTACCAGACCGGTCGAAGGCGGCGCGAGCCGCCTTTTCTTTTGGAGGAACCGATGGCTCAGAAATACAAAATTGTGGCCTGTCCAACCTGCGGCAAGGACGTGGAATGGCGACCCGAGAACAAGTGGCGCCCGTTCTGCGGCGAGCGCTGCAAGATGATCGATCTGGGCGAATGGGCCACCGAGAAGTACAAGGTGCCCGTGGTGGAACAGGACGAATTCGACAATCTGGAACCGGGGGGCTGAATAGAGCCCCGGTTCCATACGCAAATCAGCGCGTCAGCGTCTGCACACCATCAGGCGTGCCCATCAGGAACACATCCGCGCCGCGGCGGGCGAATAGCCCCACCGTTACCACGCCGACGATCTGGTTGATCTCGGCCTCCATGGCCACCGGGTCCAGGATGCTCATGCCGTGCACGTCCAGGATGACGTTGCCGTTGTCGGTGGTGAAGCCGGTGCGCAGCACCGGGTTGCCGCCCATCTTCACCAGTTGCCGGGCCACATAGGAGCGCGCCATGGGGATGACCTCCACCGGCAGGGGGAACTTGCCCAGCACGTCCACCAGCTTGCTTTTGTCGGCGATGCAGACGAACTTCTTCGCGCAGGCGGCGACGATCTTCTCCCGCGTCAGCGCGCCACCGCCGCCCTTGATCATGGCCATGTGGCGGGTGATCTCGTCAGCGCCGTCCACGTAGACCTCCATCTCGCCGGCCTCGTTCAGGTCGATGACGCGGATTCCATGCTTCTTCAGGCGTTCGGCGGTGGCCACGCTGGAGGCCACGGCGCCGTCGATGCGGCCCTTGACATCGGCCAGGGCGTCGATGAAGAAATTGGCGGTGGAACCGGTGCCGACGCCGATGATGCCGGCGGGGACATACTGGATGGCAGCGCGGGCCGTGGCTTGCTTCATTTCATCTTGGGTCATCATGTCGCGTTTCTCTTTGTCGTTTACGGATAAACCCCGAGAATAGCGGCCTTTATCGCCCCCATCAAACGCGAAGCATGACTGACTATCTCGAGCGCATCCTGCTCGCCCGCGTCTACGACGTGGCCATCGAATCGCCCCTGGAAGAGGCGCCCAATCTGTCGCGCCGGCTCGGCAATACCCTCCTGCTGAAGCGGGAGGACATGCAGCCCGTGTTTTCCTTCAAGCTGCGCGGTGCCTACAACAAGATGGTCGGTCTATCCAAGGCCCAGTTGAAACGCGGCGTGGTGGCGGCATCCGCCGGCAATCACGCCCAGGGGGTGGCCCTGTCGGCCCAGGTTCTTGGCTGCGCCGCCACCATCGTCATGCCCGCCACCACGCCGGCCATCAAGGTGGACGCGGTGGCCAAGCGGGGGGCCACAGTGGTCCTGCACGGGGACTCCTACGACGACGCCTACAAGCACGGCAAGGAGATCGCCCGGGCCGAGAAGAAGACCTTCGTCCATCCCTACGACGATCCCGATGTGATCGCCGGCCAGGGCACTATCGGCATGGAATTGCTGCGCCAGTCCCGCGCGCCCATCGACGCCGTGTTCGTGCCGGTGGGCGGTGGTGGACTCATCGCCGGCATCGCCGCTTACATCAAGCGCCTGCGGCCGGAAGTCAGGATCATCGGCGTGGAGCCGGAAGAGGCCGACGCCATGGCCCGTTCCCTGTGCAAGAAGGAACGCATCACCCTGCCCCAGGTGGGCATCTTCGCCGACGGCGTGGCGGTCAAGCAGGTGGGCGAGGAAACCTTCCGACTTTGTCAGCAATACGTGGATGAAGTGATCCGGGTGGATAACGACGCCATCTGTGCCGCCATCAAGGATGTGTTCGAGGACACCCGTTCCATCCTGGAACCCGCCGGCGCTCTGGGCGTGGCCGGCGCCAAGGTCTGGGCGACGCGGGAGAAGGCGAAGAACAGGAATCTGATCGCCATCGCCTCCGGCGCCAACATGAACTTCGACCGTCTGCGCTTCGTGGCGGAACGGGCTGAACTGGGCGAAAAACGTGAAGCGGTGCTGGCGGTGACCATTCCGGAGAAACCCGGCAGCTTCAAGGCCTTCTGCACCCTTATCGGTGGCCGGGTGATAACCGAGTTCAACTACCGCTTCTCCGATCCCGCCGTGGCCCATGTCTTTGTCGGCCTTCAGGTCCACAACCGGGCCGAGGTGGACAAGCTACTGGTCTCATTGGAAAAGCACCAGTTGCCGGTGCTGGACCTGTCCGACAACGAGATGGCCAAGCTGCACATCCGCCATCTGGTGGGCGGACGCGCGCCGCAAGCTGAGAACGAGCTCCTGTACCGCTTCGAATTCCCGGAACGGCCCGGTGCCCTCATGAAATTCCTCAACAGCATGAGCCATGCCTGGAACATCAGCCTGTTCCACTACCGCAACCACGGCGCCGATTACGGCCGTGTGCTGGTGGGCATCCAGGTGCCGCCAAAACAGAAGGCCGCCTTCCAGAAGTTCCTGGATGGGCTGGGATACCGCTACTGGAACGAATCCCGCAATCCAGCCTTCAGCCTGTTCCTGAAATGAGAAAAGCCCCCGATTGGGGGCTTTTCTCCAGGTGAGGCGCTTACTTGTCCATCGGGCAGGTGCTCATGCCCAAGAGCGGGTAGACCGGGCAAAACTTGAATATACCCGTGGCGAGGGGCACCACGCCGATCCAGGCCCAGATGGGACCACCCAAGGCCGCAGCCCAAACGATAAGGGCCAGACCCACGACAATGCGCAAAATGCGATCAATACCACCGACATTTGCTTTCATGACCATCCTCCAATCAAGTTGAATCGACTGATCCTACAACTGTTATCCCCGCAATAGGCATGAGGAATATGGAAAGGCTACGCTGGAAGAGGTGGCCGATCAGTGACAAAGGTTACATAAATTGTAGGTTGCTGGGTGATGTCACCGTGCGCATCTGGATGGACAATTTCACCTAGATACCTGTCCGTGAAACTTATTGCGCCCGCTGTTCGTCAAAAACGCATGATTTATTCACTATCCTAAATGTTTACCGCTGGTTTAGTCAGGCACAAGATGAAATTCAGATATCAAACTCAGGTTTTTCCCGATTTAACAGTGTTGCATTAGTACATAAGCTATGGTTATGAACATAAGCCGGGGTTTTCTGATGTTTTCATCGCTGGAGCTTGGATCAGATGAGTGTTGACGCGCCGGAATCAGAACTTACGCCAGATATGCTGAAAGCCTGGGATTGGGCGCCGGCCATGATATGGGTCGCTGGACCCGATGCCCAGTGCAAGCATGTCAACACTGCTTGGCGTGACGTAACAGGGCGTTCCCTGGATGAGAGTCTAGGGACTGGCTGGCTGGCCGCTATGCATCCGGAAGATGCCGCAGCCTGGCCGGAGCAGATCAGTCAGGCAATCTTGTCACAAAAACCCTTCAGCCTTGAATGCCGTTTGCGGCGCAAGGATGGGCGCTACCGTTGGTACATGAAAAGCGGGCGTCCGTTTTTCGGTATGAACGGCGAAGTGTTGGGATTCATCGGATTCTGTACCGATGTGACTTCACAGAAGCACGCCCTGGATTCGCTGCGTCAGGCTCGGGAAAAACATCGTTCGGTTCTGAACAATCTCAAGGAAGCCGTCAGCACCATCGAGGATGTTCTCCGCACTGACGAACCTGGCCATGGCGCTCGCGCGGACAATCGCCTGACCCCCCGTCAGCGCGAGATTCTGCATCTCATCGCGCGCGGTTACGCCACAAGGGAGATCGCCATCCAGTTGCACGTCAGCGTGAAGACAGTAGAAAGTCACCGTGCCCAACTCATGCAACGCCTCAACATCCACGATGTGGCCGGTCTGACTCGCTTTGCCATCCGCAACGGGATGGTTCCTTCCGACTGTTGATGGGTTTCCTGCCGCGCGCGGGTGTTCACCCGCCAGTGGCCAGCCTCTCCAGGGCTTCCGGAGCTTCCACGACGATTCGTTCCCTGCCTAGTCTGACCCAGCGCTGATCCTCGAACTGCTTGAGCAGACGGGATACGATTTCCCGAACGCTGCCCAATTCGTCGGCGATGGTCTGGTGCGAGACGGCGATGGTGGGCGCGCGCGCCACCAACCAGGCAGCCAGGCGTTGGTCCAGTTTCCTGAACGCCACCTCTTCCACCAATTGCATGAGGCCGGTCAGCCGCTCCGAAAAGAGCGAGAACACAATGTCCCGAAACGGGGGGTATTCCGCCGCGAGTTTCATGAACAAAGGGCGGGGCAAGGCGATAGCAGACACTGCCGTTTCCGCCACCCCAGTGGCTGGGTAAGGATCGCCGCCCAAGAGGCAACTGACGGTGACGATGCATAGTTCACCCGGCTGAACGCCATAAAGTCTGATTTCCCGGCCGTTTTCCGCCCGCTTGCTGACTTTGATGGTGCCGCTCAATACCAGGGGCAGCGCTTGACATGCGGTGCCGGCATCGAACAGCACCGCACCGGCCGGGGCATTCATCTGTTTTGCCTGCCGGGAGACGTCATCGGCCAACATTGCAGGCAGCTTCGACAAAGCCGGAAACAAGGCGGCGAGATCAACATTCATTCCGGAGATTCTCCCGAGATGGCTGCCAACCGGGCGGCACGGATCGCCTTTGGGATGGCGGATGCTTTCGGTGTGCTGGCCGCTATGGCACCGGCGTCCACTGAGCGGGCCGCTTCCAGGGCCAGGAGCAAGCGATCCGATTGGATAAACGCGCGATCCTCATAACCAGCACGGCCATGAAAATCGGCTCCGCAGGCTTGCAGGAACTGTGCAAAACGTCCAGGGCGGCGAAAGGCATCGGTTTTTTCCAGGAGATCTAGCAAGCCTTCCTGTCCCATGGTGTCGGCGTTATGGGCTTGACCATGCCAGCGCGTCACGATTCGAGCCAAGTCAGTGCATTCCGTGGGTGCCCTCAGCCGGACTCCGACCTCGTCCACCAAGGGCAATCCCCGTTCCTCATGGCCGCCGTGATGGGGCCATTTCTCGGCCGGCGTGAGTCCTTTGCCCAGATCGTGCAAAAGCGCGGCGTAACGGACTGGTAGCGCGAAATTTTCCATGGCGGCCCGGTCGATGACTCGCATGACATGGTCGCCGGTATCGATTTCCGGGTGGCTTTTCGGGTTCTGGGGCACGCCGAACAGCCGATCCAGTTCGGGCAATAGCCTAGCGAGCGCGCCGCAATCACGAAGCACACGGAACATGCGGGAGGGCTTGGTTTCCATGAGACCACGGGATAATTCCTGCCAGACCCGCTCCGGTACCAGAGCGTCCACCTCGCCGTCGGTCACCATCGAACGCATCAGGTCGAGAGTTTCCGGCGCCACGGTGAAGTCGAGGAAGCGGGCGGAGAAGCGGGCGACCCGTAGGATGCGTACGGGATCCTCGATGAATGCTTCGGACACATGACGTAGAACACGGGCTTTCAGGTCCGCCTGACCGCGGTAGGGGTCGATGATCTCTCCATCATCGCTATCCGCCATGGCATTGATGGTGAGATCCCGGCGACGCAAATCCTCTTCCAGGCTGACATCGGGGGTTGCGTAGACCGCGAAGCCCTTGTAGCCCCGCGAAGTTTTCCGTTCCGTGCGGGCGAGGGCGTATTCCTCATGGGTATCCGGATGGAGGAACACCGGGAAATCCTTGCCAACCGGCTGGAAGCCCAGGGCGCTCATTTCTTCCGGCGTGGCACCCACAACCACATGGTCCCGGTCCTGGACAGGCAGGCCAAGCAAGCGGTCGCGTACGGCGCCACCCACTACGTAGACCCGGATATGGGGCGGGAAGCGCATGTCCTATCAGCGGCCTGCCCGGCTGCGGAAGCCATGGTAGTGCTGGCGCGGGTGGGCATCCGAGAGATAACCGATTACGCTTTCAAGGGTTGTGGGCTTGCCGAACAGGGAAGGAAAGCCTAGTGGACAGACGTTGTCCGCAAGCATGGCGTAATGGTTGTCACGGGTCATGATCTTGCGGCCCGGCTTCAACTCCATGAGGTGGGCAAACAGGTAAGAAGCGCTTCGGCCCAGAGGCACGATGAGGCGCTTCATCCCCAATTTGCGGGCTGTGAGTTGCACCAGCTCAGATAGGGTGTAGACCTTGGGGCCGCATAGGTTGTATGTCTGGCCATATGTCTCAGGCATGTCTAAAGCGTCGGCGAAGGCCCGCGCCACATCGGCTACGTAGACAGGTTGGAAATTGGCTGTGGCGTCTGCCAGGGGAACCACTGGTGCGAACTTGAGCAATTGGGCGAACAGGTTCAGGAAACTGTCGCCGGGTCCGAAAATCACGGAGGGACGGAATACGGTCACGCTCAGGTTCGCGTCTGCCGCCTTCGATACCACGGCTTCACCTTCGGCTTTGGAACGCTGATAGGCGCTGTGGGAGGCGGAATCGGCACCCAGTGCGCTCATGTGCAGCATACGCCGCGCGCCGACGGAGCGGCAGGCCTGGACCACTTTTTGGGGAAGCTTGACATGGGCATGGTGGAAACTGCCGCGCCGCGCTTCCTCCGAATCGGTGTTTCCGGGCTTGCTTTCGTGGAGGATGCCAACCAGATTGACGATGGCATCCATGCCGGTAAGTAAGCTTTGGAGTGCGGCGGGGTCATGGATGTCCGCTTCGATGACTTCCACGCCGGGTAACACGACGAGGTCCTTGGCATCCTCCCGGCGTCTGGCGGGAACTCGGATTGTCAAGCCACGTGCAGCAAGGAGGGTGACGAGATGGTGGCCGACGAAGCCGCTACCTCCGAGGACGCAGACAGTCTTGATGGTCATGGCGAGGTGGACGAATGAAAACGCACTGATTCTAACGCCCGCATTATCCGATCATGACGGCTCATTTCCGCCAAAGGAGGGCGCGAAAGGCTACTCCGGCAGCGGTGCGGTTTCGTCGAGATTGGCGGGCAGTTTACCTGTCCGAGCCGAAATGACGCCGAGCCGGTCTTTTAGAGATTGGGTCACGCCGCCGAATCTGGCTCGATAGAACATGGCGTTTGCGAGAACCTTCTTCACGTAATCACGGGTTTCCGCGAAGGGGATGTTCTCAACGTAGATGGCGCCTTCCAGTGGAGTCTCCGCTTGCCACTTGCGGGCACGTCCGGGGCCCGCGTTGTATCCGGCGGTGGCCAGGACCGGGGACTGGTCCAGACTGTCGAATATCCGTTTCAGATAGTACGTGCCGAAACGAATGTTGTTTTCTGGCTTCCCGACTTCCTTGTGGGCGTTCTTCTTGAGCCCAAGTTGCCGGGAAATCCATTTCGCCGTTGCCGGCATGATCTGCATGAGACCCTGTGCACCGGCTACGGATTTGGCGTATTCGACGAATCGGGATTCCTGACGCATGAGGCCGAAGACCCAGGCTTCATCCAGACCATTGTTCTGGGCGTAAGTGGTGGCAAGGTCGCGGTAGGGCGCGAGATAACGTAAATCGAAATCGTGGACCTCCCGTGTCTTCTCTGCCGTGCTGATGGCCCTGTCGTTCCAGTTATGACGCCGGGCAAGTTCGGCCGCGGCCAGGATCGTGCGGTCATCCATACCGCGCAATGTCCGGTCCCACTCCGCCACCGCGTTGCCGGCATCGCCCAATTCACGCAACACAAGTGCGCGCCGGAAAGCGGGCATGGCTTCCACGACCTTCATATCGTCAGGGGTCACCTTGTATTCCACCGGGCGGGATTCCAGCTTGGCGGGAAGTTCTTCTTCCGCCAAAAGGGCGTAGTAGTTGATTTCCTGGGATAACTTGGCGAACAGCACATTGGCCGGATAGACCGCGTTCATGGCTTTCAGCGCCCGTCCCTTCCAATAACGCCAGACCGGTTCGTTCTGGAGGGACTCAGGCATGGCCATGATGGTGCGGTAGGCTTCCGCCCACTGGCCGATGCGCAAAGTGGCGCGTACCTTCCAGAGAAATTGGGGTTCGCTCTGCGGCACGCCGGCGCGCGCAAACCAGGACAGCGCCTTGGGATCGTGGCGCCGGGCTGCATGCAGGCCGATCTGGCCCCAGCCATAGCGTTGCTCGTTTTCGCCGTAGGCGGCTTGATATAGCTCCCACAGCTTCGCGGCGCGGGCCGGGTCGTCCTTGGCGATCTGAGTCAGGGCATAGAGGCCTGCTTCCCGTTGCGCACGCTTTTCGCCCGGTGCCAGCAATAGTTTTTCATCATGCCTTTGGGCTCGGCTCAAGGCATCCGCGTCCATACGCACATCGTCGGGCAGTCGGGCGTCGATTTCCCTTGCCAAACGCAGGTTTGCGGCATCAAGGGCCAGACGCAGCCGGACCAGACGATCATCCTGGGTCAACAATCCCCGTTCGGAAAGAATGGAAAAAAGCGGATCGCAGGAGGAGGGAAGATCCCTGGGTGTGCGCCACAAGACCAGACCTTCCTTCTCTACCTCCTTGTTGCCTTCGCTCAGGCGTGCGCGCATTTCGAAACACTGAAGCTCCTGGTCCGGTTTGTACAAGGCCAGGTATTGTTCCCGGAAAGCCGGCCAGTTCTCTTCCTTGCCGAACAGACGGGCCAGATCGCCGCGCAATCGGTCGGATAGATGGGAATTCGGGTACTCGGCGATGAAGTCGAGTTGAGCCTGGACCCCAGGCAAGTTGGATTTCAGGCGCCAGAAACGAATGTAGGGTGCCAGCAGATGATCCGCGGGAATCTTGGCGGCGTAGGTGTTGAAGCGCTCGAAGCGGCCCTTTTGGTAGGCGTCCCGCGCAGCCTGGAAATTCGCTTCGATGGAGGCGTGGGTGGACGTTGCCGCTCCCGCGAGCAGAAACAAAACACTGATGAGAAATCGTTGCCGCACGCCCTTCAGGCCTTTGCGAAAAGGGCGCACTGTAACCGCATGGCCCCTCGGCATCAAACCCGATGGCCATGGGCCGCGTCGTGATGTCGATCAAGCGATGCTCAACGCTCCGCCAGACTGACATTCACATTCACTCTCACCGTTCGGCCCGGATCGTAGGGCATGAAGGTGCTGTATTCATGGTTTTGGTAACGATAGATCACGTTGTAGCCGGTAAGCTGGCGGCTCCAGTTGTCCACCGTGCGGCAGCGCTGCTCGTAGCGAGGACGTGCCGGGCCCCTGGATTCATGGCCGTCGTTGTCGATGTTGTCGCCCGCGATGGCGCCGGTGGCAGCGCCAACCGCCGTGGCCACGCTTCTGCCTGAGCCTTTGCCAACAGTATTGCCCAGCAGGCCGCCGACGATGCCACCGAGCACGGCGCCGCCATAGGAACGGTCGCGGGAGCGGGTTTCTTCATAGCCGGTCTGCTCGGTCCAGCAGTCACGCTGTGGGGTGTTCACGCTCTCGTATACGGGCGAACTGGAAACTACCCAGGCAGTATCCTGGAATCCGCCGGCCTGGACGGCGCCTGCGCTGAATGTGGCAGCGATCAGGCCCGTTACGAAAAGTTTGCTGTTTGCACGCATGATGGTTTCTCCTTCACTCTTGACTGTTGTTTCGGGGGCGATTGCCGTCGCGGTTACCATCTCGGTTGTGACGGCGATCGAAAAAATCGCCCGGGTTGGGGATGGGTAGGTTGGGAACGGTGGCCGGCACGAAACTTTCGAACCGGCCCTCATCGGAACGGCGCCGCTCGAACCCCGTGCCGAAACTGCCTTCGTCAGCGTTCTCTCCGCGCTGGCGATTGTTCTGACGCTGGATCCGCTGGCGCTCGCGCTCGGAGGGAGACAAGTTGCGCCACTGCTCGGCAGCATCGCGCCGGAAATCCTGCGGCACCTGCCGTACACGATCCTGAAATTCGCGGCGTATCTGGAGCCGTTCCTCCGGACTCGCCTGTTCCCAGCGTTCCCGCATGGCGCGGCGCTCTTCCGGGCTAAACTGAGCCACCTTGCCGATTGCGGGGCCAAAAACCGAGAAGACGCCTTCGTCCGCGGTGGCCGGGGTGCCGGCCAAGGCGAGCAGCAGGGGAATCAGCAGTATCGGTTTCATGGGGGTCGGGAATTTCATGCAAATCTCCTTGTCACGCTTCGTATGCTAGGTAAATGCGGTAACACAGGGGTTTCCGCATCGGATAGATTTGTAACAGAGTGTTTCGGAGGCTAGGCAGTGAACGAAAATCTCCACGTATTGGTTGTGGACGACGACGCGGGTATCCGCGATCTGCTCGCCGACTATCTGGCCAAGCAGGGTTTGAGCGTGGCCACGGCGCGCGACGGCAAGGAAATGGACGAACGGTTGACTGACTTCAGCCCGGACCTCATCGTCATGGATCTGATGATGCCCGGCGAGGATGGCCTGGCCCTGACCCGGCGTGTCAAGGCTGCCAGGGAGGTGCCGGTGATCATGCTTTCCGCGCGCGGTGAAGATATTGACCGCATCGTCGGCCTGGAGGTGGGCGCGGATGATTACCTGGCCAAACCTTTCAATCCCCGTGAATTGCTTGCTCGCATTCGGGCCGTGCTGCGCCGGGGCAGCAACGTTGCCAAGGCGGACCCGGCCGGCAGCGAGGTGGCCCGCTTCGGCCCATTCGCGCTGGATCTGGCCGCCCAGAGTCTGTCCAGGGAGGGCAAGGATATCCCGCTCACCCAGGCCGAATTCACTCTGCTGAAACTGTTTATCGAACATCCGGGCCGTGCGCTGTCACGAGATCAGATCATGGATTGGCTCAAGG
>CAZEOR010000009.1:0-21725 GCA_964513695.1 uncultured Thiobacillus sp. | reverse complement strand
AAAGGGATCGGTAAAGGCAAGGCCGCTCTGCTCAAGCACCTTGCGGGCCACGGCTGGGGCACCGCCGCGCTTGATTTTCTCAATGATGGCCACGCAATCCGCAGGGGTAACTTCGTGGAGAAACGATCCACCGATGGTGGGAAGAATTTTTTGCTCGATGTAAGCCTGCGCACGACTGGAGGAAGCGAGTTTTAAAACGTGATCGTCGATGTAAGCCTTGGCCAATCCCCGCACGGTTTGAAGATCGTCAGACAGGCGGCGCTTCTCTACACGTTTGCTTGTTGCGGGTGATTTCCCCTCAGTAACCTGCCTACGTGCCTCGAAGTGGAGCTCGCGGGCTCGCGCAAGGGAAATTTCCGGGTAGCCGCCCAAGGAAAGTTTTTCCTGGCGGCCGTGGACACGGTAGCGATAGAGCCAGGCTTTCTGGCCACTCGGCCGGACCTCGAGGATCAGGCCATCACCGTCGGCAACCTGGTAGGGCTTCAGCCGTGGTTTCAGATTGCGAATCTTGATGTCGGTAAGAGAACCCATGAACGCTGCCTCCTGAGCCTGCCGTGTCCATGAAGGTTACCGTGAGCCCGTATCCGGCCATGGACACAACCATGGACACAATGGACACATTCATGGACACAAAACGCATGCACTGCATGTGAACACATGGAAACATCCAGGCACAACTAACGCAGGCCGATCAATGGGTTGCGTCATTTTCTCGCGTCAACCGTGTGCTTCGGTGAACAACGGGGCACAAACTTGGATGTCCCAGGTGGCTATTTTCATGTCTGGCGCAGGTTGTTGATGAGCATGGGCACGAAGCGGCGGGGGCCGCCCCAGCACGGGGTGAAGCGGCGCAATTGCCAGGGGTCGGTGGCGCGCGTGGAAACGCCCCATTGTGTGCTCACCGCGCCTTCCAGGCCCAGGCCTTCCACGATGCGGGCCTGCTCCGGGCGATAGTCTGTTCCGGGCCGGCCGTTGGGGTAGGCGAAAACCCGGACCCGGCTATTCAGGGTGGCTTCCAGCCAGTCCTTGCCGGCGGCGATCTCGGCCCGGGTGGCGGCATCGTCCAGGCCGGCAATGATGGGATGCCGCTCGGTGTGGCCGCCGATTTCCATGCCGGCCCCATGCAGGGTCTTGAGTTGGTCGGTGGTCATCATCAGATCGTCCGGCAGTGGAATGTCAGTAACCTGCCGGGCCAGTTCCGCCACCGTGTCCTCGCGCTGGCCCAGAGGCAGGTATTTGACGATGGGCAGGATATGGCCGATGGCGCGTGCCTGGGCTTCCGGCGTGGAGACATCGTGCTTGCCCAGGTCAAGCCCTGCCACCTTCGTGAGATCGACACGGTTGGCGCGGGTGCGCCGGATCGCCTCGATGACCGTGTCGTTGAACATGCGTCCGCCGTTCAGATAAGCGCTGGCAACGAAGAAAGTCGCGGTCAGTCCATGTTTTTTGAGGATGGGGGCGGCCCGTGTCAGGTTGTCGGCATAGCCGTCGTCGAAGGTGATGCAGGCGGCGCGGGCCGGCAAGGTTCCGGACTTGAGCCGGGAGATGGCTTCCGGCAGGGGGAGAACGTTGAATACCTGCCTGACCTGGCCCATCTGGGTGTCGAAGCTGTCCACCGTGGGTTCGTCGGGAAAGAGGGGGTCCGTTTCGGCCATGACGCGGTGGTAGATCAGGATGGATAGCCGGGCATTGGCACCGGCGGGAGAAAGCCAGCTTCCGGCAAGACGATAGAACGGATCGAGGAACATGGGCGGGAGCGTCCGAATGGATTGGACGGATTATCATTGGCAACCTTTTGTAGCGACAACTCCAGAATCCTGATCCATGGAAACCCTCACCGTCGACCTGGGCGACCGCGCCTATCCCATCCACATCGGCCCCGGCCTGCTCGACCGGGCGGATCTGGTGCTGCCCCATCTCCAGCAGAAGCGGGCGATCATCGTCACCAACACCACGGTGGGACCGCTTTACCTGGCGCGTTTCAGTCAGACGCTGGGCAATGCCGGCGTGCGGGTGGACAGCGTGGTGCTGCCCGACGGCGAGGCCTTCAAGAACTGGGAGACGCTGAACCTCATCTTTGACGCCCTGCTGACCCAGCGCGCCGAGCGCAAGACCACCCTGGTCGCCCTGGGCGGTGGCGTCATCGGCGATCTCAGCGGATTCGCGGCGGCCTGCTACCAGCGCGGCATGCCCTTCATCCAGGTGCCCACCACCCTGCTGGCCCAGGTGGATTCCTCCGTCGGCGGCAAGACCGGCATCAACCATCCCCTCGGCAAGAACATGATCGGCGCCTTCTATCAGCCCCAACTGGTGCTGGCAGACACCGACACCCTGGGCACCCTGCCCGACCGGGAACTCTCCGCCGGCCTGGCGGAAGTCATCAAGTACGGTCTGATCCGCGACCTGCCCTTCCTGGAATGGCTGGAGGCGAACATGGATGCCCTCATGGCGCGGGACACGGAGGCGCTGACCCACGCCATCCGCCGTTCCTGCGAGAACAAGGCGGAAGTGGTGGCGGCGGACGAGCGGGAGTCCGGCCAGCGCGCCCTGCTCAACCTGGGCCACACCTTCGGCCATGCCATCGAGACGGGCATGGGCTACGGCAACTGGCTCCACGGCGAGGGGGTTTCCGCCGGCACCATGCTGGCGGCGGACCTGTCCCGGCGCCTGGGCTTCATCAGCCAGAGCGACGTGGACCGCATCGCAGGCCTGTTCCGCCGCGCCAAACTGCCGGTGGTCGCCCCTGACCTGGGCGAGACGGCCTATATGGACTACATGGGCGTGGACAAGAAGGTGGAGGGCGGCAAGATCCGCTTCGTGCTGTTCCGCAAGCTGGGCGAAGCCTATCTCGCCGCGCTGAAGGACGCGGCGGAACAAGCGGCGCTCAAGGCCACGCTGACGGAAGCCGTGGCGCGTGGCTGATCTGGCGCCTTACGCGGCCCATGCCGCCCAGACACGGGGACGCCGCCACCCGGAGCCCGCCGCCGCGCCGCGCTCCGAATTCCAGCGCGACCGGGACCGCATCGTCCATTCCACTGCCTTCCGCCGGCTGGAATACAAGACCCAGGTGTTCATCAACCACGAGGGTGATCTGTTTCGCACCCGCCTCACCCACAGCCTGGAGGTGGCCCAGATCGGCCGCACCCTGGCGCGCATGTTGGGGTTGGATGAGGATCTGACGGAAACCCTGGCCTTGGCCCACGACCTGGGCCACACCCCCTTCGGCCACGTGGGCCAGGACGTGCTCAACGAATGCATGGCCGAGCACGGCGGCTTCGAGCACAACCTGCAATCCCTGCGCGTGGTGGATGAACTGGAGCAGAAGTACGCCGAATTCGAAGGGCTCAACCTCACCTTCGAAGCGCGGGAAGGCATCCTCAAGCATTGCTCGAAGAAGAACGCCGAGAAGCTGGGCGACGTGGGCCGGCGGTTCTTGGAGGGTCGGCAGCCCAGCCTGGAAGCCCAGATCACCAATCTGGCCGACGAGATCGCCTACAACAACCACGACGTGGACGACGGCTTGCGCTCCGGCCTCATCACTCTTGACCAATTGGAAACCGTGGAAATCTTTGCCCGCCACCTGGATACCGTGCGTGGCCTCTACCCGGACCTGAACGACCGGCGCCAGATCCACGAAACCGTGCGCCGCATGATCAACACCCTGGTGGTGGACCTGATCGAGGCCACCCGGTGCAACATCGCCGCCCATCATCCGGAAAGTCTGGACGATGTGCGCGCCTGTCCGCCCCTGGCCGCCTTCAGCGAGGAGATTCGACGCGAGGCACTGGAGTTGAAACGTTTTCTGTTCCAGAACCTCTACCGGCATTATCGTGTGGCCCGCATGAGCGAGAAGGCGCGCCGGCTGATCAGGGAGCTGTTCGAAGCGTTCATCACGGAGCCACGTCTGTTACCCCCGGAACACCAGGATCGGGCCGGCCACGATCCGCATCGGGCGGTATGCGACTACATCGCCGGCATGACCGACCGCTTCGCCATACGCGAACACCGGCGCATCTACGACATCGAGGAACTGGCCTGAGTCTGGCTAGCCTTCCCTGGCCTGACGTTTGCGCATCAGCCAGCCGTGCATCAGAGGCGTGGCGAACAGGGTCAGCGGTGTCGCTACCGCCAGGCCCCAGACGATGCTGGAGGCCACCGGCCCCCAGAGCAGGGAATTGCCGCCCCAGCCGAAGGCCAGGGAAATCAGGCCGCCGATCACGGTCAGCGTGGTGATGATAATGGGCAGCAACCTGCGCCGGGCGGCGTTGAAGGCCGCGGCCATGGGGGGCAGCCCCCGGGCCAGGCGATCCTCTCCCGCCGCCGCCAGCACGATGGAGGCATTGACCGCCACACCCGAGAGCGCCACGCAGCCATATAGCGTGTAGAGGGTGAGGGGCTGGCCGGTGGCCAGCAGGCCGATGGCCACGCCGGCCAGGGCCAGCGGCGCGGTGGCCAGAATGACCAGGGGCAGTACCAGCCGCCCGAACTGGGCCGCCAGCAGGCCATACATGAGCGCGAAGCCCAGGGCCAGCAGGCCCAGCAGGTTGTTGAGGCTGGCCTTGACGTCGTCCATTTCGCCGCCTTGGGTCATCAGTATCCCGGCATGGCGGGTTTTCAGGCTCTCCCAGGCTGTATTCACAACGGTAAGGGCCTTGCCGGCGGTGAGCTTGTCCTGGTCGAAGGCGGCGCGCAGGGTGACGGTACGTTCCCCGTTCACCCGGCGCAGTTCGTTGGGGACGGATTCCATTTGCAGGGTGAACAACTCGGAGGGATTCACCATCCGGCCGTCTGGCAGTTTCCAGGGCTTGGCCAGCCAGTTCTGCAGGGCCGTTGCGCTCATGGGCTGGCCGCGCACCACCACATCCAGGGATTCCTCGCCGTCGGCCAGCTTGCCCACCGCCACACCCTCGAAATGCAGCCGGATCATTGCCGCCAGCTTGAAGGGGTCCAGGCCCGCCCGGGCCGCCGCCGGTGCGTCCACACGCAAGTTCATGCTGGGCTGGCTGGCGCTGGCGTCTTCCTGGACATCGCTGAAACCGGGCTGTTTTTCCAGGATCGCGCGCAGGTCGCCGGCTGCGGCAGCCAGCCGTTCCATGGGGGCGCCGGAAAGCCGCAGGGAAAGGTTTGACAACATGGGCAGGTCGGCCGAGAGCACCTGCACGGAAACGCTCTCGGCGCCTTCCATTTTCAAGGCGGGGCGCAGGGTTGCCACGAAATCCGACACATCGCGCCCCCCCGCCGATGCCGGCGCAAGGCTCACGGTGACCTGACCCATGTGCTCGCCCATGGCCAGTTCGCTGGGGGTGAACTGGAGTCCGGCCGTAGCCAGGGTGGCGTTGAGTTCGCCAGGGCGGGCCAGGCGGCGGGCGGCCAGTTCCAGATTCCGGGCGGCCTGGAGGGTTTGTTCCAGGGATGCGGTGGGGGGCATGCGGACGTTGATGTTGAACACACGCAGCGGGTCCGAGGCGAACCAGCGCGGTTTCACCCATTCCAGGCCGATGGCCGCACCGGCCACCAGAAACACGCCGCCGAACAGGACGATGACCAGAGCCGGCTTGCGGAAAGCCATGGCCAAAGCGCGCCCGTAGAAAAGGCGCATGCGGCGCGCCATACCCTCGCGCCAACCTCCGTTCCGTTCCGTGCCGCCCCAGGATGCGGCATGGCGGGGCAACAACCAGAGGGACGCGACCATGCTCATGAGCAGGGTGATGATCACCGCCAAGGGCGTGACGAACATGAAGCGTCCCATCAGACCCGGCAGGAACAACAGGGGCAGAAAGGCCAGGCAGGTGGCGAAGACCGAGGCGGTGACCGGGCGTGCCACTTCCTTCAGCGCTTCGGAAACCGCCACCAGGCGGTCCATGCCGGCGGTCAGCCGGCGGCGGATGGCGTCGGCCACCACCACCGCGTCGTCCAGGGGAATGCCCAGGACGATGGCCACGCCTAGCAGCACGGATACGTTCAGGGTCTGTCCCAGCAGATGCAGGGCCAGGAACATGCCGGCCAGGGCGAAGGGCACGCCCAGGCTTGATAGCAGGGCCATGCGCTTGCCCAGGAAGAACCAGGTCACCGCCAGCACCACGGCCAGGCCGAACAGGGCGTTGACTTCCATGACGCCGATGGCCTCGCGGGTGACGGCGCTCTGGTCGTCCAGCAGAGTCAGCACGGGAGCGCCGAAGGCCCGATTCTTCTCGGCAATGAGGTTGTGGATGGCGCGGGTGAGTTCCAGGGTGTTGACGTTCTCGCTCTTGGTCACCGACAGCAGCACGGCGGCGCGGCCGTCCAGGCGCACCAGTTCCCGCGCGGGGGAGACACCGAAGCCAATCTGCGCCATGTGCGAGAGCGGCACCAGGCGGCCCGTGGCATCGGCGATGGGCAGTTCGCCCAGGAAATCCCGGTTGGCGGGAATGCCTTCCACCCGCATGGCGAAGCGCCGTTCACCGATGTCCGCCATGCCGGCCGGCAGGCTGCGGGTCTGTTCCGCCACGGCCTGGGTCAGGGCCTCCAGGGAAACGTTTTCCCGTTCCAGGGCCTTCGGATCGAAATTCACTGCCAGTTCCCGGTTGCGCAGGCCATAGGCCCAGACCCGGCCCACACCGGGCAGGCGTTCCAGGGTCTGCCTGGTGGTTTCCGCCAGCCGGCAGACACGGCCGTCGGCCGCCTCGCCGCTTACTACCACCATGGCGGTGGGGAAGAAATTGGAGGAGGTCAACTCGACGATCTGGGGCGAACGCGCCTCCTTGGGAAAGGTGGCGGCGGCCTGGCGGATCTCCCGGTCCAGTGCCGCCAGGCGGCGTTCGAAGCGGGCCTTGGGCAGATCCTGGAAGCGCACCAGCAGGGTGGCGACATGGTCGCGCGAGGTGGTGGTGACCAGCCCCACGTCGGGTACATGGCGCACCGCGGTTTCCAGGGGAATGGCGATGTCCCGCTCCACGTCCCGTGCGCCGGCCCCGGGCCAGACCACTGCCACGGCCACCCAGTTGAGTTCCACCTCCGGATACTGGGCGCGGGGCATGGCGAAATAGGCCCACGCGCCGAGCAAAAGCACGACAACGAAGATCAGGTCGGCAAGACGATGGGAACGCAAAATGGGCGGCATGCTTGGGGGTGGATATACTCACTGTCATGAAGATGGTAATCCAAACCTTCCTGATGATCTGGTTCGGCCTGACATGCGCCCGCGCGGCGGAAACCGGCATCAATGTCCGCCAGGACGGTGCGCGGCTGGTCGTGGAAGGCTGGCTGAAAACCACCGCGGATGCCGCCACGGCCTGGTCGGTGCTGACCGACTACACCCGTTTCCCCGAGTTCGTGCCAGGCGTCTATGCCAACAAGGTGCTGGAAGCCGGCAACGGAGTGAAGTCCATCGAACAGCGCGGCGAAGTGATTTCCGGCCAGTTCCGTTTACCCTATACAGGACAGATGCGGGTGGAGGAACATGCGGGTGAGGGGCTCGATATCCTGTTTCTGTCCGGGCCGTTCAAGGACGTGCGCGGTGAATGGAACATCCAGCAAGGCCGCCCACTCAAATTGACTTATCGTATGCAGATGGACCTGATGAAATCCCCCCTTCCCCCGCCCTTGGCACCGGTCATCGCTGAGCAGCAGGTGCGGACCTGGGTGGAGGTATTCGGGCGGGAAATGGAACGTAGAAAGGCGAAATAGGCATGATGCGTTTGTTATGGATGGGCTGTCTGCTTCTCCTGGTCGGCGTGGCCAGCGCCGCTGCGGCGGGCGCCAAGGTGACCGCCAACACAGGGCTAACCGGCATCAAGGTGGAAGCTTCGCAAAAACTCAATGCCGATGCGCTAACCGTCTGGCAGACCCTCACCGACTACAACCGTCTGGCGGCTTTCATCCCGGATATGGTGTCCAGCCGGCTGGTGTCCCCGCCCGGGGCGCCGAAAAAAGTCGAGCAGATCGCCGATGCCGGCTTGTTCGCCTTCGTCATGCCCGATCATGTGGTGCTGCTGATGGAGGAAACGCCCATGAGCCATATCCGTTTCCGCTCCGTGGCCGGCAAGGTTGCGGCCATGAACGGAGAGTGGCGCATCCAGGGCGACAAGGCACCGGTGACCCTGATTTACCGCGCCCACATCCTGCCATTGACGCCCGTGCCACCCCTGGTTTCCAGTTATTTTGTCGAGGACGAGGTGAAGAACCGTTTCGAAGCGGTGGGCCGGGAGGCCGAGCGGCGCATGGCCGCGCCTTCCCGTTCACCTGTCTCCACTTATTGATTTCGTACCAGGATTTTAAGAATCGGGCCGACCGCCTCTTGGCGTCTGGCCAGGGAAGGAACCTATGAAGCGACACGTCTGGATGCTGCTGATTCCGGTCTGGCTGGCCGGATGCGATCAAATTTCCGAGCGTGCGGGATTCCCCGATCCCGCCAAGGTGGAAGCCGACGGCAAGGCCATCGGCGGCGCCTGCCGGCACGCGGGACGTGGTCTGGAAGACTGCTACCGGCTCAACAAGAGCGCTTCCAAGGCCGCCGTCTACGCAGGCTGGAAGGAAATGAACGAGTACATGGTCAAGAACAACATGCAGGTGGTGGAACCCTCCATGTCGCCCCTGGCCATGGAAGCCACCAAGAAGAAGCATGACGTGGAAGAGGACAAGGGAGACAAGCCGGCCGAGAGCGAGAAGGGCACAGACAAGAAAACCGACAAGAAGAAAGAGGCCCACGCCAAGGAATCGGCCCACTGATCGGCATCCCATCCGTCTCGATATGAAACCCGCTCTGCGCATCGCCAGCTACAACATCCACAAGGGCCTGTCCTTCTTTAATCGCCGCCTTGTTCTCCAAGGCGTGCGTGACAGCCTGATGGGCCTCAACCCCGACATCATTTTCCTGCAGGAAGTCCAGGGACACCATTCACACCGGGCAGGACGCTTCGACGAATGGCCCGCCACGCCCCAGCATGAGTTCCTGGCCGGCAGCACCTGGGCCGAGTTCGCCTACGGCAAGAACGCGGTCTACGACCACGGCCACCACGGCAACGCCATCCTGTCCCATTACCCCATCCTGCGCTGGGAGAACGTGGATATCTCCGCCCACGCCTTCGAAAGCCGGGGCCTGCTGCATTGCGAACTGGACGCCCCCGGCCTGTCCCAGCCTCTGCACGCCATCTGTCTGCATCTGGCCCTGAATGAAGCCGGCCGGCGCAAACAGATCCACCAGTTGTGCGAACGCATCCGCCGCATGGTGCCGGACAACGCGCCTCTCATCATCGCCGGCGACTTCAACGATTGGCGCCAGCGCACCGGTCAATACCTGGCCGAGGAACTGGGTCTCAAGGAAGTGTTCGAAACTGCCCACGGGCATCCCGCCCGCAGTTTTCCCGCCGCCTTGCCCCTGTTCGCCCTGGATCGCATCTACGTGCGCGGCTTCGGCATCGCCTCCGCCCACGTCCTCCACGGCCAGCGCTGGCGCCGCCTGTCCGACCACGCCGCGCTCACCGCCCAGCTACGCCCCCTGACCTGATCCCATCCCATTGCGATGATCAAAGGCGGTAACCGCCTGACCCTGCTGGAAAACGGTGCAGGCTATTTCCCGGATCTCATCGCAGACATGGATGCAGCCCAGCGGGAAATCCACTTGGAAACCTACATCTTCGAAGCCGACGCCACCGGCCGGGAGGTGGCTGCCGCCCTCATGCGCGCAGCCCGGCGCGGTGTGGTCACCCGCTTGTTGCTGGATGGTTTCGGCAGCCGGACTCTGTCGCCGCAACTGTTGGATGAAATGCGCGGTGCGGGCGTGGAAGTGCTGCATTTCCGCCCGGAAATCGGCCCGCGCCTGCGCCGCCGCCGCCTGCGCCGAATGCACCGCAAGTTGGCCGTGGTGGATGCAAGGGTGGGCTACGTGGGCGGTATCAACATCGTCGACGACCTGAACGGCCGCCATCTCACCGCTCCGCGCCAGGATTACGCGGTCAAGATCGAAGGCCCTCTGGTGGCCCGGATGCACGATGCCGCGAATGGCCTCTGGCGCCTGGTCACCTGGAGCCGCCTGGGCTTGCACCGGGGCGAAGATGTCTGGCTCAAGGCCCACGCCAAACCCGTGGGCGACCAGCGCGCCGAATTCCTGACTCGCGACAACCTGCGCCGGCGCCGCGCCATCGAAAGGGCTTACCTGCACGCCATCCACCGGGCCAAACGGGAAATACTCATCGCCAACGCCTATTTCATGCCCGGTCTGCGCTTCCGCCACGCCCTCGTCGATGCCGCCCGGCGCGGTGTGCGCGTGGTCCTGCTCATGCAGGGCCACAGCGACCATCCCTTTTACCAGCTTGCCGCCCGCGCCCTGTACCGCTACTTCCTGGAAAACGGCCTGGAGGTCCACGAGTATCACGCCACGGAACTGCACGCCAAAGCCGCCGTCATCGACGGTATCTGGGCCACGGTGGGCTCCAGCAACATCGATCCCCTCAGCCTGCTCCTGGCGCGGGAGGCCAACGTGGTGGCCCACGACGCCAAATTTGCCGGGGAACTCAGAGCCAGTCTGGAACATGCCATGTCCGAAGGCGCCCACCGCATCCACCGCCGCGCCTGGAGCCGCATCCCCTGGTACGCCCGCTTCGCCTCCTGGCTCGCCTACGGCGTGGTGCGGGGCGTGATGGGGCTGGCGGGGTATGCCCAGGGTTGGGATGGCGGACATAAGCGCAAGCCGGGCATGCCTGGCGCGCGCTAAGACGCTTTGCCACTTTTCCTCGCAGGCAGGACCTCGGCGAGGTTGCGCGAAGCAAGCTTCTCGCAGTGAGGAACTGCGGGCCGTTATTGCGGTAAAACAATGTCACCACTGAAGACCTTTATCCGGAGCCGGAAATCAGTTGAATCAAGTGCCTGAACGCCGGCTTTCGTCGGAGCGGCCAAGCAAATATTCAGTGAATCCCTCGGGGGGCGAAGACATTCAGGGCATGGCAATGTCTCAGTGATGCGCACCGATCATCATCAAGGATTCGATTGAGCAAGCTCGGAAATTCGATGGCTGTATGCGTCCAGAATACAGGCTTTGCTGGCACAGGATTTGTGTGTGCTTCTTGACCACTCGAGCTGTTCATTCTCAAGTTGCTCCTTGTTCCCCGTCCGACCTGATGCGGTTGAATAGGCATCGTTCAAGTCGAGGTCGATCTTTGTCAGATCGGTATCATTGCAGCCCTTCTGTTCCGGGTCGCTTGATGTGTTTCCGCAATCGATGTTCTGGCCCAATTCGACTTCTTTGGCAATTCCGTCCGATTGATGTGCCGTGTACTTGCTGTCGTAGCCGATTGCCGCGGTTGGGTATCTCGTCGCGATCCGCGCCCCAGCAAGTGTGGCCCGGGAAGGAACCGTAGGCGGAGCGGGTTCCGTACGGACATTGGCTCTCGCCTCAGCAGCCAATATTTTGTTTTCTTCCTTCAGTCGGGCGACATGGGCGGTTTGATCGCCGGCATCCTTCATTTCCAGCCATCCCCACCACCCTGTTACCACGATGGCAAGAACAAGTGCGGCAATGATTGTGTAAGTTTTGCCATTTGTTTTGTATAGGGCATGCGACATGAATGATCTCCACGGCGCCAAGGGGGAATTCAGTCTCTTGGCACCCAGCTTGCGCGGTCGCTGATTCAGGTTGAATACCCGCATCGACTTCTGTATGCGCTGGATGGTGATGACAGCATCGCCACGTCTCCTTGCAATGTCATCCAGTTGATTTCATGCGTCTGTTCGACAGCGAACGCAAGGCAGGGCCTCCAACGAACGAAAACGACTGAAGAAGTGGGGCATAACCGTCGCCCTTGCCACGCCCTTGGTCGTAGTGGCGGCTGATCCGGTTTCTGGGCGTCGCGCATCACTGCAGCAGCAATGGAGCCGTATCCGCGGAGAGTTCAGGGCTGTTTCAGTGGATGGGTCGAAAGCAGACGTCGCGGCCCTTCTCGGCTAGCCGAACGGGCACGGCAAGGAATTGGATGCAATAAAGGGACGCAATGTTCGCGTCCAGATTTATTGCCTACTCTCCGAACCCCGTTTCCAATCCGTCGATGCTGATGGCGTTCTTTTCCCGCCGATAGTCGGCAATCCCTTCTTCCCCTTTCTTCCTCGCCCATTCCGTCAGTGTGCCGCGCTCGCCGGCATAGCCCATCAGGGGCAGGCCGGCGCCGCAGGAGGTCTGCACGGATGCCACGTTCAGCACCACGAACTGGCGCGTGCCGGGGTATGCGGGGAAAAGGGGGGCAAGTTCCGTCCAGCGTGCATCGCCGGGACGGATGGATTCTCCCCTGCCGTAGAGGCGCAGGATCAGGGCGTCGGCGCTGAAACTGCAAAGCATGAGGGTCATGCGCGGGTCTACGCGCAGGTGGGCGGCGGTTTCCGCGCCGCTGCCGGTGAGGTCCAGGTAGGCCACGGTCTTGTCGTCCAGCACGCGCAGGCTGTCCAGCCCCTTGGGGGAGAGGTTGATGCGGCCGCCGGGGGCCTGGGTGGCGACGAAGAAGACCTTCTGTCTGGCGATGAAGGCGGTGTGTTCGGGGGAGAGGGATTCGAAGAATTTGGCCATGATGGGCTTATCGTTTGATGGGGAACCGGGACGTCGTGTCTTGCTGGGGGCTTCCCGCTTTTCAAAGCCCCCGCCTTGCGAAGACAAAGGGGATCGAGTCGGTGAGGCGCAGTAGTGGCATGGGTTTGATGGCGGGCGTCAGATCAACTGGTTCTTGCGCAGGAAGTCCACAAGGATTTCAAGGCGGGCGACGGGGTCGTTCATTTCCAGCATGGCCTGGCGGGCGCCAACTTTGAGTGGAAGGAGTTCGGCCAGGCGGAAGCCGACCCAGGTGGCGTCGTCGCGGATCGGGCCGGCGATGGCGTCGGGGGCCCGTTCGGCGACCAGGGCCAGGACTTCCAGGGTGGGCAGGCAGTGTTCCGGGACGGGGCGGGCGGGTTCCTCGCCCTTGGCGCGGACGGTGCCGGTGAGGAGCTGGTCGGGACCGGTTTGGGTGTGTTCGATGACGAAGCGTTCGCCGCCTTCCACCCGCAACATGAGGATGCCGGGCGTGTCCATGTCGGCTTCGAGGATGTTGGCCAGGGTGCCGACGGTTTCCGGTTCGGCGCCGCCGCCCACTTCCGAGCCGGATTTGATCAGGCAGATGCCGAAGGGGCGTTCGTCGCGCATGCACGCGCTCACCATGTCCATGTAGCGGGCTTCGAACACCTTGAGGCGCAGGCTGCCGCCGGGGAACAACACCGTGTGCAGCGGGAACAGTGGAATTTCCACTATGCGCCCCAGCGGGCCATGAGTTGGTGCGGCACGGCCAGTTGATCCAGGACGCGGGCGACGATGAAGTCCACCACCTGATCCACGCTTTCCGGGCAGTGATAGAAGCCGGGATTGGCGGGCAGGATGGTGGCGCCCGCTTCCGCGAGCTGGGTCATGTTGCGCAGGTGGATGAGGGAGAAGGGGGTTTCCCGTGGCACCAGGACGAGGGGTCGCTTTTCCTTGAGCATGACGTCGGCGGCCCGCTCAATGAGGTTGTCGGCCATGCCGTGGGCGATGGCGGCGAGGGCGCCCATGGTGCAGGGGCAGACCACCATGGCGTAGGCCGGGTTGGAGCCGGAGGCGGCGGGGGCGAACCATTCCTCCTTGCCGTAGGCGGTGAGCCTGCCGGTGTGGCCCGCGAAGCGGGTGTCGAAAAAGGCGGCGAGTTCGCCGGTATCGGCGGGCAGACTCAGGTCCAGTTCCTGTTTGGCGACGATGCGGGCGGTGGGGGAGATCAGCAGATCCACCGCGCAGCCCGCCCGCAGAAGGCATTCCAGCAGGCGGATGCCGTAGCCCATGCCCGAGGCGCCGGTGAGGGCGAGGGTGATGCGTTTCATGGCTGATTCTCCGTGATCGGGCTAGGCGTGGATTTGAGCAGATGGGCGGCGGCGAGGCCATTCCCCAATCCGGTGATCCAGGCGGCGGTGAGGAACAGGGGCATGAGGGCCAGCAGGCTGGCGCCGGGCATGAGCCACGCATCCACCATCAGCAACTGGGCGCCGATGTGGGCGAAGGCGGCCAGCACCGACAGGCCCACGGGGCCGAACCAGCGGCGCGGCAGGCGAATGGCCGCGGCCAGGACGAGGAGGCTGGCGACGCCGCCGGACAGGCTGAGCACGAAGGCGGGGGTGAGGAACTGGCCCAGGGCCAGTGCACCGGCGACGATGCGCAGTCCCGCGACCCAGGCCGCCATGTGCCAGCCGTAGCGATACAGCACCACCAGGGTGACGATGTTGGCCAGGCCAGGCTTCACACCGGGAACGGGCAAGGGAATGGCGGCTTCGGCCAGGGTCAGGCCGATGGCGGCGGCGGCCAGGACGGCGACGCGGCGGTCTTCTTCGCTGGTTTGAAGCTCGATCTGCATGCCGACATGGTAACGGTTGATGCGTTTGGCGGCTGCGGCAAACAGCTCAACTGCTACGCTGCCGGTGTGGTGCCTTACGTGTAGACGGAGCGACCAACATTAGTTGTCGTTGCCCTTGGTGAGATTCTTCAGGGCATGTACTGGAGCGCCGTCAACTTTGAGGCGGCGGGAGGCACCCACCGCCTTGGGTGGCGATCATGCGTGGGCTTTGTTGAAAGCCTCGCTGCTTCAATTGCCCAAGCCGGGCAATTGGCCTTGGTTTTGGGTGAGTTCCTGGGGCGGCTTGAAGAACCACATCTGGTACATGGAAGTGAGCCACATGATGGCGAAGGACAGACCCATGACGGCGCCACTGCCGATGACGACCCAGGCGAACTGAGCCCAGATCTTGGTGAGGTACCAGGAGCCGACGTCAGTAATGACCACCACGAAGGGTGCAGCGATCACCACGCACTTCAGCCAGACCGGCCGCACCCAGGCGTGGGCGTATATCTGGCCGACGATGAAGAAAATGAAGGCGATGGCGAACAGATGGATGTGGGATACCCGCACCAAGGTCGGAATATTCATGCCCTCGTCTTTGGCGGCGACTTTCGCGACACCGTCGTAGGTACGCAGATCCGTCAGATGGGGGTTGGCCTCGGGGACATGGCAGCCGATGCAATGTTCCTGGATTATGGGGTTGATCCTGGCATCGAAATCTTCTTTCTTGGCGCCCGTGTGCAGCCAGTCGAAGATTGCCTTGCGCTTCTCGGCTGGCAGCATGTCCTGCATGGGGCCGCGCAGGGCGGTTTCCAGTTTGGTGCCCTCGGGGTTGCCGCCGTAGGTGATCATCAGATCCTTCTCCGACAGCATGGGATCGCCATCCTTGCCCGCGTTGGATTCGTAGACATGAATCATGGCAAACAGGTAGCCGGTGCCGAACACCAGCAGCACCATGGTGTACAGCACCTTGATGGACAGGGGCAGATACTGAAAATGGATTTGTTTGGTCATGACAGCTCCCTTTGAAAATGAATTTCAAGGCGAATGAACAGCGCTTGTCCCCTTGAAGGGACGTTGGAGTTGTTGCGAAGATGGGGCTGCCGCGCGCCGCGCGGCAGCCGGGGGAATCAGCCGAGGGTGTCGGCCCAGATGTTTTCCGCCCAGGACTTCATGTACTCGAAGTTGAGCTCGTCGCCCTCCTCCGACGCGCCGCCGCCGGGCTGCCGGATGTAGGCTTCCTTGTCCGGGTCGTAACGCATGACCACGGCGATGGGGCCGGAGGTATGGTCGGATGTGGCGGAATAGCTGGTGCTGCCGATGACCGGATAGGGATCGGGCTCCCGGCCGTTGAATATCTCGACCAGGGCGGCTGCGCAGATCTTGCCCTGGTTGTTCGACACATGCGCCGACTTGGGCATGTTGGTGGCCACCGAATCGCCCAGGATATGCACGAAGGGTACTTTGGGCGATTCATAAGTCACGCCGTTCACCGGACACCATATGCCGGCCGTGTCATTGCGTACTCCGGCCATGGCGCAGATATCGCCGGCCCGTCCGCGGGGGATGATGTTCAATACATCGCCCTTCACATCCTCGAATTCGGTGATGACCGTCATGTTTTTGGTGTCCACCCGGACAGCCCGGTTGTTGGGACGGTAGTCGATCATGCCGGGATACATGGTTTTCCAGGCCTGGCGGTACATGGGCCCCTTGGAAATGATGTCCACGTCGGCATCCAGCAGGATGATCTTGGACTTGGGCTTTTTCTGCTTGAAGTAGTGGGCAGCCAGACTGGCACGCTCGTAAGGTCCGGACACGCAGCGCTGGGGGCGCGCCGGGCTGGAGATGACGAACACGCCGCCATCGGGCATGGCTTCCAGTTGCTGGCGCAGCAGCGTGGTCTGGGGGCCGGCCTTCCAAGCATGGGTGATTTTGCCAGCGGCCAGCGCCTCGTCGTAACCCTCGATCAGGTCGGTCATGAAGTCGATGCCGGGGGCAAGGACCACATGGTCATAGGGAATCTTGCTGCCGCGCTGGGTGCTGACCGTGCGCTTGTCGGTGTCGATGCCGACGACCCGGTCATGCACCATCTTGACGCCATACTTGAGCAGGCCCTTGTAGCTCTTGGTGAGGTCTTTCATGGTGAGCATGCCGCCTACGACCCAGTTGGAAAGGGGGCAGGAGTAGAACTTATCGTTCGCCTCGATCAGCGTGACCTCGACATTGGAATCCCACTTGCGCAGATATTTGGCGCAGGTGGCGCCGCCGAAGCCGGCGCCGACGATGACGACCTTGGGCTTGCCTTTCTTGGCGAAGGCTGTGCGGGGAATGGCTAGTCCAGCCAGGGTGGTGGCGAAGCCCGCGCCGGCATATTTCAGAAAATCACGACGATCGATTGCCATTTTTTGCTCCTCGGGATCTTGTTCGGGTTATTTGACCTTGGCGAAGAACTCGCCCATGGCCTCGTATTCTTCGTCGGTATAACCCAGGGCATATTTCTTCATTACGGTGGCTTCCCGTTTGCCTTCCTTGAATTCCTTCATGGCCGTGATGAAGTAGGCTTTTTCCTGACCGGCCAGACTGGGAATGGCTGTGCTGCTCTTGCCGTTGGGGCCGTGACAGATGAAGCAGGTGGCTGCGATGACCTTGGTGTGCGACGCGCACACGCTGGGTGGGTTTTCCCAGCCGGCGATCAGACAGGGCGCGGGCTTTTCTTTGGCTTTTGATGCTTTTGCCGCGCCGGCCGGGCCGGAAAACATCAGTGCGGCGCTTAGTGCCAGGGCAAGCGAGTGCTTCACTTTCATGGTCTCCTCCATGGTGGGGCATTGATTCGCACGTATGGCGGTTTTGCTCAGCTCGGCGGAATTTCCAGAACCTCAATGGCGCCGGTGCCGAATCGCACGAATACAGAAGTGCAGCAGGTTAATGAGGTGGATTGGCTGGTATGAAATTACCTGGATTTTTCTTGATGACAGTCAAATACGGCTTGGGTGGCTGAGCTCCTGATTCCAGTTCATCATCACTTTTCGACAACGATCGCAATCTCGGCTGACAAAGGCGAAATTGATCTGCGGTGTTCGGGCGATTTTGATGTGGATCAAGTTATTTTCCCGATGATCGAGGGATGCCTGGAAGTATCCAGATAATCCCCTTCCTCCAAAACCTGAGGAAAGGGATCACGTCATGAAACTGTCCATCGTAGAACTCGGCCTGGTTCTCCTGTTGGCGAGCGGTTCCGTGGTTGCCAGCGAGGCCCTGGTCAAGAAGAACAACTGCATCGGCTGCCATCACATGACCGACAAGAAAGTCGGCCCGACCTGGAAGGCCATCGCCGAGAAGAACAAGGGAGCCCCTGGTGCCGAAACGACACTTGCCGAGGCCAGCTTCAAAGGCGGCAAAGATAAATACGGCAAGGTTCCCATGCCGCCTCAACCCAAAGCCAAGGTGGATGCGGCTAAAATAGCGAAGTGGATTCTGACCCTCTGACAAACGCGGCAAACTCGTCGTAACCCTATTCCTCATGCCGGCAAGCTGCTTATTCCCGCTTGCCGGCAACTACCCTCAGGCCGATGGCCATCAGCTTCGAATCTCCGCTCCTCCTTATCGTTTTGTCCCTGTTGGGGATCGGACTACTAGTCGGAGCCTTCTTTTTCATCACGACCCGCGCTTCCCTGATGGTGTTGGAACACCGCAAGCAGCGCGGCGACAACCACGTCTACTGGATTTACCGCAGCCCTTTGCTGATCTGGTTGCTGGATCGTCAGTTCATCTCATCGGTCATCCTGCTGTTCCAGTACCACCGTCTGGTCAAACGCGTCCTGGCACCGTCCTGCGCCCGGCGCGAAGGCAAGCGAATACTTCAGGTTTCCTGCGTGTTCGGGAATTTCACCCAGAAGTTGGCAGCCTGTTACCACAAACTGGGCGAAGTGTTCATTTTCGACATCATGCACAGCGAAGTTCGCCATGCCAGCCGCAAACTGGCCGCGAACAAGGAACATGGCGGCTGCTGTTTCTTCCAGGGCGATGCCGCATCCATGCCATTCCAGGCGGGAATATTTGATTATGTGGTCAGCTTCTTCCTGTTCCACGAATTGCCTCCTGCCATGAAACAAGGCGTCTTTGCGGAGTGCCTGCGTGTTTTGAAACCAGGAGGCATCTTTGTCTACGGGGAGTTCCACAAGCCGGACTCGCCCATGGTGGGCTTGCTGAGCGGGCTCTATTTCTGGATTTTCGAGCCCTATGCCCGCGCCATGTGGTCATGGAACCCATCCGCTGAACTGGATCCTCTGGAATGGCGGATCGAGCGGATCAAGGTCATGGGGGGCTACTTTCAGGTCGTCAGCCTGGAGCGCCTGCCTGCCCAGAAGTCTGAAGCCTTGACGGCGGGGTGTTCACTCGCCGCCTAGTCGACTGACCGTTGGAAGTCGTGTTCCCCCGTGTCGAAGGGGGTGAGACGGCGGAATGGTGGTTGTTTCTCATTGCCCTTGGCTTGCAAGGGCCATATAGCCTGTGTTCAAGCATGAGGAGGGCCTGCCATGAATCACTTGTTCCCCAGTATCGACGACTACCTTCTGCGCCCGCGCGTGGCCTATTTCTCCATGGAAATTGCTCTGGCGCCGGATATCCCGACCTACAGTGGTGGCCTTGGGGTTCTCGCCGGCGACACCTTGCGTGCGGCGGCGGATATGGCCTTGCCCGTGGTTGCGGTGACCCTGGTTTCCCGGGGCGGCTATTTTCGCCAGGAGATCGATGATGCCGGCCGCCAGTTGGAACACCCGGACATCTGGGAGCCCGCCCACCATGCCACTCGCCTCAAGGCAACCGTGGCGCTGACCTTGGAGGGGCGCGATGTATGGGTGGGCGGCTGGCTCTATGTAGTGCGCAGCCAGAACCAATCGACTCGGGGTATTCCCGTGCTGTTACTGGACACCGATCTGCCGGTCAACCGTCCCGATGACCGGCAGATTACTTACCAGCTATATGGCGGCGATTTGCGCATGCGCTTGAAGCAGGAAGCCGTGCTGGGGTTGGGTGGGGTGGCCATGTTGCAGTCTCTCGGCTTCCAGATATTCACCTACCACATGAACGAGGGTCATTCCGCTCTACTCACCATGGCTCTGATGAAGCGCCACGCCTTTGCTCGCGAGGATCTGCGGCCGGGGGAATGCCGTTTCGAACTGCCCAAGGTTCGCGACATGTGCGCCTTCACCACCCATACGCCAATCGATGCGGGGCATGACCAGTTTCCCTACGATCTGGTTACCGACGTCCTCGGTGACATCCCTGACTTGTCCATGCTGAAGATGCTGGCCGGGGAAGACCGTCTGAATATGACTCGGTTGGCCCTCAATCTGTCGGAATACGTCAATGGCGTGGCCAAGCGCCACGCCGAGGTTTCCGAGCGGATGTTTCCCGGCTATGCGGTACATGCGGTGACCAATGGGGTGCATGCCTCCACTTGGGCGGCAGAGCCTTTTGCTTCGCTGTACGACAGCCAGTTGCCGGGCTGGTGCCATGAGCCAGAGCTGCTCACGCGAGCCGACCGTTTGCCCGACGACAAAATTTGGCTGGCCCATACCCGTGCCAAAGCCGAACTGATCGACAAAGTGCGCGCGCTTACCAATGTCGTCCTGGACCCCGATCTGCCTATCCTGGGATTCGCCCGTCGCATGACGGCCTACAAGCGCGCTGATCTGCTATTTAGCGACCTGGAGCGGCTCAAGGCCATCGCCGTCCGCTATCCATTCCAGATCGTGATGGCCGGCAAGGCCCATCCACACGACGACATGGGCCATCAACTCATCGAAACCCTGCACCGGCATATCGGAGAACTGGCTGGCGCGGTGACTATGGCCTACCTGCCCAACTACGACATGAATTTGGCCCTGGCCATGGTGTCGGGGGCCGATGTCTGGCTCAACACGCCGCTCAGGCCGCTGGAGGCGTCGGGTACCAGCGGCATGAAGGCCGCATTCAACGGCGTGCCCCAGCTATCCATTCTGGACGGCTGGTGGGTGGAAGGCTGTGAGGAAGGCGTAACCGGATGGGCCATTGGCGAGGATATGCTCCAGGCCAATGGAAACGATGCCACCGCCCTTTATGACAAGCTGGAACAGGTGGTTCTGCCTTTGTGGCATGAAGACCGTATCGGCTGGATTGCCGTCATGAAGGGCGCCATCAGTCGCAACGCCGCCTTCTTCAATAGCCACCGCATGATGCGGCGTTACGCCACCGAGGCCTACCTTCGCTGAGGCAAGTTATCCGGAGGGCAGGCCCGGCGCTCATTTCACGGCCCGCCACGACGCTCGCGTCTGCGGGCGTTTTTTGGCATCGACGTGGCTGTGTCCAGTCTTACTCCACGTTTTCCCACCCTGTGATCATGGCCTTGAGGTGAGCGGTGACGGTATGCCCCGTGGTGATGAGGTACACATGGACGATGAAGAAGGCGAGGATCATGAAAGCGCCGACGGTGTGGAAGAAGGCGACCCACTCCAGGGAGAGATACGAGTCCACCCCCCATGCCGCCCAATCGGCATAGAAGAGGTAGAACCAGCCCGAGAACCAGATCACCGGCGACATCACCACCCAGAAGCCCAGATAAGCCAAGCGTTGCAGCGGATTGTGCTTCTTCAGCACGGTGGTCTTCACCGGATGGGGGGCGTTGGTGAAGATACCGATCAGGTAGTACTTGATCATGGCATCCACCTTGTCCAGGGTGGGGATGTACTGCCGCCATTCCCCCGTGGTGAAATGCCAGAAGATGGCGAACACCCACAGGGTCACCAGGGACCAGGCCGCGATGGTATGGATGCCCACCGCCTGGCCGAAGCCGAATAGGACATAGCTGCCGTGCACCTCGAAGCCGGTCAGCATCAGCGTGACGATCAGCGCCGCCTGGGCCCAATGCCAGAAACGCTCGAAGCGCTTGAAGATATAGATGCGTTCGCTCATGTGCGGTCTCCCTTGATGACTGCGGGAATGATTGGGGTATTCCCCCCTTTGCAACGGGGGGCCAGGGTGGATTCCGACACGGCAGGTATCACCCATCGCCGATGAATCCCCCCCGATTCCCCTTTTTCAAAGGGGGAAAAAAAGCGACGGAGGCGAGCCATGTCAGCGTCCCCCCTGGCCGCGCCGGGCCATCAGGATGCGCACGCCGCCATGGCCGAGGACGCCGAGCAGGGTCATCAGGGCGATGCCCCAGCCGGCCTTGTCGAGCCAGGGATTGGCATCCCGGCCAGGCATGTAGAGGCCGGGCACCTTGTCCAGGCGGCCGTTGGCGCCGTGGCATTGCTGGCAGGTCAGGGCGTCGTCCTTGGGGGCCAAGATCGGAAGAGCACACGTCTGAACTCCAGTCACGTGAGCTTATCTCGT
>CAZEOR010000008.1:20495-21836 GCA_964513695.1 uncultured Thiobacillus sp. | reverse complement strand
GCACCACTTGGGAAATCTCAGCCTGGAAAATCCGCGAGGCCTCCGGACGCTTGCGCTTCAATATGGTGTGATAGGGCGTACCCTCGGCGAACTCCACCCGTGTCAGGGTGACCGGCGGCAGCTTGATGCCATCATTGAGGATCACGCCCATCAGTTCTGCCAAGGCAGCCGGCCTATCGGCGGAGGAGCCGATGGCGGTGGCATAGGAAGGCACCAGACTGCTGAAGGGATAACCCAGCTTGCGCCAGCGTTTGTGCAGTTCCTGGAACGCTTCGATTTCCAGCAAGGACAGGATGCGGATGTCCTGGGCGTTTTTGTGGCTGGTGTTGATGAGCCAGTCATAGACCTCCACCCGCTCCTTCTCGCTGGCCTTGGTGATCTCGTTCCAGCCTGCACCGGGATGGGCACGCAGGAAAGCGACCAGCCAGAGTTCAAGGGGATGTATCTGGGCGATGTAGCCCCGGTCGGAGAGATTGAATTTGTCCGGGCCATAGGTCTCGTAGAGATACTGGTAATCCCCCTCGTCCAGACTGGCGGGGTTATTCAAGCGCTGTCTGATGAAGGCGCTGAATGTCGCCACATCGGCCTGAGGCTCCAGATAACGGTGAACGGCGGCCAAGCGTTTGGGGTTGGCGGTAAGGTGGTTGAGCAGGACGCCGGCTGCATCCTCGGGCTTCAGGCCTTTGTATTTTTTGTTGAAGCGAGCCAGGTACGACTTGCCTTCCTTGTCGGCGAACTGCTTGAGGTAATCCTCCCGGCGAGGATCGTTCGGATCCGCCAGGATCTGGGCCGCGCCCTTGGGATCCCGATACATGAAGTGGCGCACGATGTCCCGCATGAGGCGGATGAAGGGCAGGTTCACGGAATTGCGGGTGGCCTCCCACATATCCATGACCTTATGGTTGTCCTCGCTGTGGAAGTTGGCGAAATGATGCACGCCGCCGCCGGTGAAGAATGCCTCCGCCGGACTGGCTGAATAGCTGCGCGACATGGCCGCTTCCAGCATGGGCGTGAGGGATCTGTCTGCGGTATTGGCCAGGTACTGCACCACCCACTGCATGAGCAGATCCTTGTCAGCCACCTTGAGTTTGAGCAGCTTCTCGCGCGGCATGTCGGCATATTGTTCGCGCAGCTCGGCCACCAGCTGCAGATAGGTGATCAGGGTTCGCAGCTTGGCGGAAGAGCCCATGTCCAGCTTGGCACCCTTGTTGATGTCGAAGGGTTGGTTCAGGTTGTCGGCCTGGACCCGCAACAGGGCGCCGTCATCGGTGTTCTCGTAGAGCGTGAAACTGTAGATCGGTTTGGAGAGATCGTTGTCGGATTCCAGCAGGTAATGGCCGT
>CAZEOR010000008.1:0-20485 GCA_964513695.1 uncultured Thiobacillus sp. | reverse complement strand
CGGCGGCTGCCACCACGACCGGATCGGAGAGTCGGCGCAGGAAAGCGGAAACCGCGCGCTGGGTCGGCGCATGCAGCGTGGCGCTGGCCTTCAGGTCGATATGGTCGAGATCATAGAGACGAGGCACGTTCAGCCGGCTGGAGAGCTCAACCCGAATGGCGTTGGCGGCTTTGTTCTCGACGAACTCGCCCTTGCCGTTCTTGCCGTTGGTATGGAAGGTGATCCGTTCACGGGTGGCGGCATCACGAAATGCCGGCGTGATGACCTTGGCATCCGCCAGCAAGCGCAGGTACACGTTGGCATGTTCGTTCAGGTGCTCGCGCCCCGAGAGCAGATAGTAGGAGGGTTTGCGCTGGGAGATCAGCAGGCCAAGCACGTGTTTGAATGATCCAGCCGCCTCGGGAGTGGGCTGGGGAGCGCGCAACAATTGATTGACCCGCTCGAAATCGAGCCCGAACCAGGCATGCAGCCCGTCCCCGACGCCATTCACCTCGCCAAATCCCGGAGCCGCGGCCAGGGGCACGGTATTCAGGTAATCCAGCACGATGCGGCGTCTGGTGGCGCGGGTATCTTCGCCATCCAGATACGCCCGGATGGAGGCGGATGCCATCTGTCTCAGCTTGTCCGAGGCGGTCATGGTCAGGCCATCGGGAGAATGGCGGTATTTCTCGATCTGGGTGGCCAGGGTGGAACCACCCGGAACATTGCGGGACGGATCGATGGCCTGGAGCATCTTCTCCAATACAGCCGCCCCCAGCCGATCCCATTCCACCGCCGGGTTGCGCTGGGGGTGGTTGGGATCAAGCAATTCCCGGTTTTCGATGAACAGCAGGGTGTTCGCCACCACCGCCGGCACCTTGTTGAAATCCTCATAGGAATAACGCGGGTGCTTGACGCTGTGCAGGGTTTCGCCACGGCAATCGAGCAGGTTCAGGCCCGCGACCGACTTTTCCTGGTAGGGCATGAACAGGCCGAAATCGTCGATACGGGCCATGTCCTGCGAGACACGCGCCTGCTGGGTCACCTCGAAGCCCTGCTGCTTCAGCCGCTTGACGAATTCCGGCAGGCCGACGTAACCCAGGCGGATGTCGTAGGGCCCCGCCTTCGGTGTGCGCATTTCCTTGTTCTCGCCTTCATTCAATTGGAATGTAAGACGTTTGCCATATCCGGCCAGCACCATGGCCTGGAAAGGCGATGCAATCAGTTCATAGGCGGCGATGAGGGCACCAAGCAGAATGGCCAGGGCGATGAGAACCCAGGGCCAGGCACGGCGTGTTTTTGGTTTCCCGGATGCGGAGGAAGCTTCGGTATCGGTTGCGGCGGGTTCGTTCATTCTTGTCAGTCGGTATCAAGGGCCGCGGGTCGGCATGCAGGGCAAAGCACGAATCAAGGCTGGCCTGACTCTCCCAGCCAGTCGCGGGGGCGCAGGAAATCGCTGTACAACTTCGCCTCCGGAGTGCCCGGCTCCGGCTTCCAGTCATAACGCCATTTCACCACCGGCGGCATGGACATCAGAATGGATTCGGTACGCCCGCCGGATTGCAGACCGAACAAGGTGCCCCGGTCGAACACAAGATTGAATTCCACGTAACGTCCGCGGCGATAAAGCTGGAAATCCCGCTCCCGCTCGCCGTAGGGCAGGTCGGCGCGTCGTTCCAGGATGGGCACATAGGCGGACAGGAAGTGATCCCCCACCGACTCGGTCAGGTTGAAACACTGTTCGAAACCGCCTTCGGCCAGATCGTCGAAGAAGATGCCCCCGATGCCGCGCGGCTCGTTGCGATGCTTGAGGAAGAAGTATTCGTCACACCATTGCTTGAAGCGGGGGTAATAACCGGTATCGAACGGATCCAGCGACTTGCGGCACATGCTGTGGAAATGCACCGCGTCCTCCTCGAAACCATAGTAGGGCGTCAGGTCCATGCCGCCGCCGAACCACCAGACCGGCTCTTCCCCATCCTTCTCGGCGACGAAGAAACGTACGTTCATATGGGAAGTGGGCGCGTAAGGATTGCGCGGATGCATGACCAGGGATACGCCCATGGCCTCCCAGCGCCGGCCGGCCAGTTCCGGACGATGGGCCGAAGCCGAGGGGGGAAGCTTGGCGCCCATCACGTGGGAGAAGTTGACCCCGCCCCGTTCCAGCACGTTGCCCTCCTCAACCAGATAGGAAAATCCGCCACCGCCTTCCGGTCGCTCCCAGCCATCGCGGCGAAAGGTCTTGCCATCCACCTGTTCCATACGTTCGACGATGAGCTCCTGGAGTTCCAGCAGGAATTCCTTGACGCGGGCGGTATCCATATCGGTAAGGGAGAAAGGGGACAAGTCCGATTCTACCAGCCTGTCCGACTCGTAGACCGAAGCGGGAACCCGACTTCACGAAGGTGGCTGCTGACGTTTCCATTGGAAAACGGGGGAAATTCCTGTGACATCGTGTCGCATTGTTCTTGCCGGTCCTGTCTCCGCAAAATCTGGCCATCTCGACGAATTCCCGTGGACGGTTCCATCGCCAATTACGCCTTGGGCTTCCAGAATGGCGTTGTGGGCGACGGCCTTGCGGATGGCATGATCAGCAAGACCTTCCGCCTGGGCCCCGGCGACTACTCCATATTCGTGGGTGGCGCCGATTATGGCGGCCAGTTCGGCGGGACCACGGCCACCAGCGCTTACGGCGTGTCCGTCTCCCTCAACGTTGCCGCGGTGCCCGAACCAGAAACCTACGCCCTCATGCTGGTCGGCCTGGGCCTGACCGGCCTTGTGGCGCGTCGGCGCCACCATGGCACCTTGCGCGTGATGGCCTGATCAGTCCGGGCCGGGCCCCTGATTCACCTTGCGCGAATCAGGCTCGACCTCGCCAGCCAGCGAGCCACCGACTCGGCCTTGGGCGTCGACCCAGAAACACGGCAGCCCCAATTCATCCAGCCAGGCCGGCCCGTCCAGTTCCCTCAGCATGGCGATGGTGGAGGCACTACCGGCCACCATGCACAACTCGCCGAGGACAGTGACCGACGCCAGATGGCGAGTTGGCCAGCCTGTCTTCGGATTGAGCACATGGCCATAGCGAACCCCGTCCACCACCATGCAGCGCTCGTAATCCCCACTGCTGGCGATACCGCCATGGCTCAACTCCAGGGTATGGATCACGCCTAGCTTGTCACGCGGGTGCTGGATGCCGATGCGCCAAGGCATGCCATCGGGATGGGGACCGATGGCGCGAATATCGCCCCCCAGATTGATCACGCCATGCCTTATGCCCGCGTTCCAGCACAAGGTGGCCATCCGATCCACCGCATATTCCTTGACGATACCGCCGAAATCGATCTCCATTCCTGATGGGAATTCCAGCGCAGGAGCATGCCAGCGGACCTTATGCCAGCCGATGCGTGCCCGCAGATCCTCGATCACGGCGGTTTCCGGCAGAGTGCCTCGATCGAAACGCCAGGCGCCGCGCAGAATTCCCGAAGTAATGTCGAACAGGCCGTCGCTTTCACGATGGCAGGTATCGGCGTAGCGAATCAGACCGGCGGTTTCCTCATCCACCTCGATGCGCCCCCCGGACGCGGCGACCCGATTGATTTCCGATAGAAGACTGTCCTCACGATAACGGGAGTAACGCAACTCCAGCCTGCGCGCATCGGCGATGGCCATGCTCGCGATGGACTCCGCCTCGAAACGGCCTTGCGCATACAACTGGACTTCGCAGGGGGAACCCATGGCGATGAAGGGAAACCTGGAAAGCGTCAGGCCGCCGCTCTCGCCCATGTTCCCGCTCTATTCGTGGTCTTCATGCCCGCCATCAAAACACGATGCCCCAATTCATGGCCAGACTGCCCCGGCGCACCAGCTGGTCACCGCGCGGCCGGTCCGCGACCGGCACCAGCCATTCCAGGCCCAGCCGTCCGCCCAGGCCGGGAACCTCGGCGCTGAGCCCGAGGCCGATTTCATTGAAGCGACCTCCGTAATTGACGGACAGGTCGACCGGACTGAATTGGCTGCGAGGCCAGGTGACGTTGCCAAAGGCGTCGGTCACCGCCTCGATGCCGGGCATGGCACCCCGGATGCCGCCCTGGGCAGTGTGGATGGCGCGCAGGAAAATGGACAGACCCGGAGCGGGAGAGTAGCCGGCCCAGGTGCTGGCCTGGAACACATCGCCCAGTGCATAACCCGAGGCATTGCGCTTTTCCAGGCGTTTCACGCCGTTCACCTGACCGCCCCAGGACCAGGCTCCGGCCCGGCCCAACCAAGTGGCGCTGGGCAGGAAATCCCAGGTGCCGCTGCCGGTCTGCATGCCGTAATCCATGAGCTCCCCGCCGTGACTGACCATCCTGGACTCCACCGAACCGGTGGGAATGCCAACGCCCAGGGCCAGCAGGGCTTCGCTTCGATCATTCCGGAACAGGCGCAGCAGCATGCCCGCCACGGTATCTCCGACACCGCCGTTGGCGTGTTCGGACAAGTCCATGTCGCCGTGGGAATGACTGCCAACCGGGGTGTAGAAGCCGCCGGCCAGAGCCCGATTTTCCATCGCCATGCTCATGAACTGGGGCATCAGCATGAGATTGACGTTCTCGCTGGGGGCGTACATGAGGTGCAGCATATGCATGTCCATGGTCATCCGGGACGGCGCCGTCACGCAGCCAAGCGCACCGCAACTGGCAAGGATATCGGCATCGCCGATAGCACGGCCGCCCCGTGACATGGCGCCGGACTGGCGAGTGCGGACATAGCGGTAATCCACCATGAAATCGCCAGGCGTATCCAGCATGTGGGCGTTCATCACCCCTGCCGGGGCGGGAGCCGCGCTCTGGCCGTGATGATGGGCATGGCCGCCATCCAGAGCCGGACGCTCGCTGAAATCGAAGGCTAGGGCGATGTTCGCCATGTTGGAAGTGAAATCCGCATGATCCTCTCCGCCCCCGTTCAGGCCCCATTTGCCGGCATGGACATAATGTTCCAGCCCCATTTCCAGGCGGAGCCCCCGGGTGAAGCGCTTGACCAGGGTCAGACCGAGGCCACGGGCGCCAAAACCGGACAGACGATGGTCGCTGGACCAGTATTCAATGGGCAACCCGGAAAAATCCAGCGCGCCGGGCTGGCCGGCAACCTGGGGATATTTCTGGCCGAAGAGAAAGTAGGGCTGATAGAAATCCGCCGCTCGCTGAGCATAGTGGCGCAGCCGGGGTGTCAGGCTCCAGCCGTTGCCCAGGGATTGCACCCAGTTCAATTCAACGGCCCTGGACTTGATGCCCCAGTCATCTCGCGCCTGGCGGTAGTCCAGGTGGAAGGCCGCGTCCAGGCCCGGCAGGTAACGTGCCCAATGCAGGTTCCAGGACTTCAGATTGCGCTCGTCGGGCCGCTTCTCCAGCACGCCGAACAGATTGGTGTTGGATTGGGCGGGAAAACCCGGCAGAGCGGCGGGATTGGCGAAGGCCAGCAAGGAGAGCTTGTGGGGACTTTCCAGAAATCCCGTGCTCCGGTCATACACGAAGCCCACCGACAAGGTGGAGTTCCTGTCCAGCACCTGGGACAGCCCCAGGTTGAAGGAACGGTCCTGGCGTTTTCCGCTGAACAGAAGAAACTCGGCATTGGGGTCGAGTGCGCCTGCCACCAGCCCGGGCGCATTGACGAGTGTGATGCGCGGCCCGCTGGCGGCATTCAGATACATGTCGTAGTGGGTGAAACCGTTGTCGGCCCCCAGATTGGCATGGATGTCGCTGTCGCTGCGGCTGAGGCCGAAACTCAGTGTCGTGAGCTTCCTGTTGAAGTCCCAGCGTCCCCCCACTGACAGGCTGCCGGAGCGGAAATCCGGTTCCTCCGATATGCCGGCGCCCAGTTCCAGGGCGAACTCGTCCCATTCGTGGGACAGGCCCAGGTTCAACTGGTTGCGCGTTTCCGGTGACGCCGAAGTCATCAGGTTCACCAGGCCAGGCATTTCCACCCACTGGTTGGCGAGGTTTCTGGCCATGGGCACCAGGGTCGTCTTGTTGACCCGGCCGATGTCGGGCGGGAAAGCGGAGGCGCCGGTGACGGTGATGAAAGCCTCCGGCGCGGTGATGAATGGGGTTGCACCAGACCAGGTATCACGCATCAGGTTGACCGCCAGTTTCGTGCGGTCGCCAAGCCGGAAGCGCGCGTTGGCGCGCAAAGTCTCCACTTTGAGGGAATCGGGTTGTTTGACCGTACCCAAGGGGCCGGTCCACATGGCCTTGTCCCCCTCCCCATACCGGCTGTACTGGAACACGGCCTCCTCCACCTCCATGGCCTGGGCAGAGGCCGGTACCACGTTGGGCAGCGATGTGGCGGCGAGCATGAGGGCGCGCAGGACGGGAGAGGACGTCTTTTGCCCAGGAGGCGCCGGGGCGGGACACAGCCATGATGCGAGCCGCCGCAGCAGACGACCGAGCAAGCGGCTGACGGCCCGAGGCGGCCGGCGGCGCCCGGCCGTCACGGCACTAGTGTCGTGACTCATCAATATCGGCACGTCCAGCGAGGCGCCGACGGGTCAGATGCAAGGCGCGCTTGCGCGAGAATGGCCAGCCCTTCCAAGCAAGCGCAACGCCGCAGATGGCCCGTCGGCGCCTCGCCCGAAGGGAGCCCCCATGAAGCGCCATGACCGCGTTGCGGCGCTTGCCAAGGGAATAGCCATTGCCTGCGCACCGCGCCTTGCCCTGACGTTTCATGGGGGCTCTGGACGTGCCGATATTGATGAGTCACGGCACTAGTAGCAGCCACAGCCCCCGCCTTGGGCGGCGGCACCCGCGACACCGGCTTCCCGGCTGGCATGAATGTGGTCACGCAGGGCGCGCTGCTCCGGATGAGGCTCCACCGCCATATCGGGCCGGGCCAGATTGCCCCTTTCCCAGGGATGCACGGTGGCGCAACCGCCCAGGACAAGACAGGCAAGGCCGGCCGCGACACGCCGTCTCAACGGTCAGCTCCATCCGGAACGGAACCCATGATCAGGCGCCTTATCTCCTCGCGCCGGGCCTGGACATCCCGTTCACGGAAACCCACGTGGACCCGGCGGATGACACCGTCCCGGTCCAACAGGAAGGAGGAAGGCATGGCGGCCACCGAAAATGCCGCGGGACAGCGGCCCGAGACATCCGCCGCCACGGCGAAGCGGGCAGGATTCCTGTCCAGAAAGCGCAGGGCCAGATTCTCCCGCTCGTCCACGTTGACACCCACCACGGCAAAGCCTGCATCCCGGAATTCGGTTTCCAGCGCATTGAGGAAGCGGAACGCCGGGCCGCAATGAACACACCAGGAGGCCCAGAAATCCACGTAGATCACCTTGCCGCGATAGTTGCTCAAAGCCAGTCCGGGCGACTCACCCAGGGCTTGCAGGCGGCATTCCGGCGCCAACCGCCCCACTCCGACCTCATCCGCCTGGACGGGATGGGCCAGCAAGACCAGGAGTTGGGGAAGAAGGCGGGCAATGAAACGCGGCATGGACTTTGGAGGCGAATAGGGCGCGATGCCGTTACCCGGTCCCCGGCAAGGCGGGTCATTCCAGCCGCGGCCGGGGCAGCCTGTCTGTGCGCCGATCAGGCCCGGGCAACCCGGCGGTGCCGGGCTGCTGCGCCCAGCAGGCCCAGGCCCGCCATCAGCATCGTCCATGTCTCCGGCTCGGGGACGGGTGCAGCCACCGCGTTGAAGCTCAGCGTGGCGCCGATGCCGGTGACCACGTCGTAGGGCGAGGTGGCGGTGGCGGAGCGGGCGGTGGCATAACTGGCGGCCTGTGCATTGCCACCGAAGACAATGATGTAGTCGCCCACCGGTAGCAGGTAGTCCAGCAGGGAATTGGAATTGGCATTACCGCCCCATTCACCGTCCGGATTGAAATAGCCGGTCACCGAAGTGACATAGTCCACCGCGCTCCAGTAGCCGGCGCCGTTGCCCGCGCTCCAGCCGCCCAGAGCGTTGAACTGGCCCACGTAGTTGCCCGTGTTGGCGGCGGTGTTCCGGAACGCCGACGTGATGCCCTGGGAATCCACCACCGCACCCGAGTCCTTGGCGTTCTGAATCTTCTTCGGAGGAACGCCACCCTTGGGATTCATGGGATCCACGGCCACGTCGTCGTGAGTCTGATAAACCACCGAGCCCCGGTACAGGGAGAAGGACGGGTTCAGTCCATATCCCTGGCCCAGCAGATCGTCGGTCAGGCTGATGCTGACTGCGGACGCCTGATTCAGGTGGAAATTGGCGACGCCCACAAAATGGGTGTCGCCCAGCAGGTTGGCGCCACCGGTTGGATTGTTGCGCAGACCGTCGGTCCAGCCGGAACTGTCCAGGCTGCCCACGCGCAGGCTATAGCCCCATGTACCTGAGGCATAGCTGCCGCCCAGGCCACTCCATGTCTCACCCTGGGTGGTCTCGATCTGGTAGGCGCCGTTCCAGTAAGCCGCATTGCTCAGGGGCAGATCGTTGCCCGTCAGGGCCTTGCCGGCGGCAGTCAGATCCTTGATGGATTTGCCCTGGTTCAGGTCGTAGTAGTTCAAGTCCGCCCAAGTTGGGGAAGCGAGGAGTAAACCCCACCCGGTCAGGCCCGTGGCCAGCATCATTCTCATGTCGAGTCTCCTGCAAATCGAGTCGTTGAACCGGCTCTCGAAATGAGCGCCTGATTTGCGGAGTAATTTACTTTGATCTCTACGCTGACAATCGCAGGCGGGGTGCGACCAATTGTCGCAGCGACGGCCTGGCGCGGGTTGCGAGCCCCCAGGCAAGGGAAATTCCCGATATCCGCCGAGTCGTCAGGCACGCGGACCGCACTGCATTTTCAACACATGCCGCGAGGGAAATCCCTGTGACAACGTGTCGCATTCTCCCGAATGCCGCCAATCCCTATTCTCGCCCCATGGAACACGCCACAGCGTCTGTGGGTTGTTGATCCATCCATTTGACCGAGGAGATCATCCAATGAATCTGAATCAGCTTGCCCCGTTTTTTTCCCGCGCAGTCCTGGCAGGCGCTCTGCTTGCCGCCTTCAACCCCGCCGCGCGGGCCGCCGGCTCCATCGAGTTTCAAGCCTGGGGCAGTGGGGCAGGAGCCACCCCCGCGATCGGAATCGGCGACAGCCTGTCCATCACGAAAAACCTGGCAAAAAGCGGCTATTCCGACAACCCGGCCTTGTTGCATTCCGCCTGGGCCCATGCCGGCGGCTCCCCCTGGTACACCTTTGAACTGACCGAAACGGCTGATGTGACCATCAGCCTGAATCCCCATGTTGCTGGCGCCAATTTCAATCCCGGCATGACTGTCTGGGCATCCGGCGCCACCCAGTTCGATGGCGGCACGGATGGGGGCTCCGACGGCTTGGAGGAGTCCAACAACGGCAGGGGATCGCCCCATTCGTTCAATGCCGTGGGTCAGATCGGCGACTACGGCACCTTGTGGCAAGCGCTCGGCTATGGGGGAAATCAAAGGGAAACCCTGGCCTATGCCGTGACCGGCGCAAGCCACCTCAGCAGCAATGCCGGCGGCACGGGCTGGGACGAGGACATCATGACCGGATTCCACGACATCAGCGTGAGCAACACCTACGAGAACGGAATCACCGGCAGTGCGTCGGGCAATTCCCTGTCCATGGCTTTCAATGACATGCAAGCCGGGTGGTACACCCTTTTCATCGGTGGAACCAATAACGCGCTCTCGGCGGCTGATTACGACTTGTCCGTCTCGGCCGTCTCGGCGGTCCCGGAACCCGAAACCTATGCCATGTTCATGGCCGGCCTGGGCCTGCTTGGGATCGCGGCCCGCCGCCGCGCCGGTAGAGGCCACAGCTGAAGACACATCGAGCGCACCCGATGACGCCGACCTCGCCGTCGAGGTTGGCGTTTTGCTTTTCGGTACAGCCTAGGCACGAAGCATTTGATATGCGACAGGAATCAGACATGACGCGATTCAGGGCAGATATTGGTTGGGCTCCATCCCGGAGCGTCACATTGGCGGCCTTCATTCTCCCGCTCCTGGCGGGCGTCGCCCAGGCCACTCTGGGCCCCATCCCCATGTCCCTGAAGGGCGTGTCCCCGCCGGAGGTGCCGGGTTTGCTGGATGGCCCCGAACCCATCGTCATCAACAAGTCCAAGGCCATCGTCCTGGGCAAGGCCTTGTTCTGGGACACGAACGTGGGCAGCGACGGCATGGCCTGCGCCTCCTGCCATTTCCATGCCGGCGCCGACCGGCGGATCAAAAATCAGGTGGCTCCGGGCGGGCAAGCGGTCAAGGGGGGCCAATTCGAACCTGGGCAGGATGCCCATCGCCGCGGCGCCAATTATCGACTCAAGCGGGGCGACTTCCCTCTGAACCAGGCCAACGTGCCTTTGCGGGAAATCGACAACCATGGCTTCCTGCGCGTATCCGACGACGTGGTGGGATCGGCTGGCGCTTTCGGAGGCGCGTTCAGGAAATCCGAACTCATGGAAACCGTAACCGATGATTGCGTCCGGACACCGGACGAGCTTTTCCACGTTCGAGGAGTCGGCGCCCGCCGGGTCACCGACCGCAACGCCCCGACCGTGATCAATGCGGTTTTCAACCACCGCAACTTCTGGGATGGCCGCGCCAACAATGTCTTCAATGGCAGCAGTCCCTGGGGCGACCGGGATCCCGATGCCGGGGTCTGGGTGAAACAGTCCGATGGAACGCTGGTCAAACAACGACTGAGATTGCTCAATGCGTCCCTGGCGTCCCAGGCTGTTGCGCCCCCCACCAACAGCGTGGAGATGAGTTGCACCGGCCGCGCCTTCGCCGACCTTGGCCGCAAACTGCAGATTCGCCAGCCGCTGGAAAACCAGCGTGTGCATTGGCAGGACGGTGTGCTTGGGCCTTACAGCCTCAGCAAGCCCAATGAACCGAGAAGGGGACTGAACACCTACTACTACAAGCTCGTGCGCCAAGCCTTCAACCCGAAGTATTGGTCGTCCACCAAGCGAGGGCCTTTCGGAAAACCCAGGGCCAACAGCCCGGAAGAGCGCCCTCTGCCCTATAACCAGCTGGAAGCCAACTTCAGTATGTTCTTCGCCCTGGCCATCCAGTTGTACGAATCCACTTTGGTGTCCGACGACTCCCCCTTCGACCGCAGCCGACGGGACAGCGATGGCAATCCCATCGATCTGAGCCCTTCCCAACAGCGGGGCATGCAGATTTTCCGTACCGCCCATTGCGCCATGTGTCACGTCGGCCCCGTATTCACCTCGGCGGCGATCCAGACCAATGCCGCTTTGCTGAAGTACCACCCTGAGGCTTTCGGCAATGCCGCTTTCAGGGTCAGCGCCTCGAACAATGTGGTCACACGGGAATCAGGTTTGACGGGACATGGTTTCGTGGATACCGGCTTCGCCGCCACCGGCGTGGGCAGCGACGAATGGGATATCGGCCTGGGCGGCCAGGATGTCTTCGGCAACCCCCTCTCTTTCGCCGAGCAGTATCTGCACCACCTTGCGGGCGATGCGGCCGGCGTCCTGGACCCGGGTATTGCCGAGGTGCGGGCCTGCGACCTGACCATCCCCATCGCACTCAACCGAAGCAAACCGCTTTCCCATGTTTTCGTCCAGGGCGATGGGATTCAACCCCAAACCCAAGGCACGGATGGCTGCTTCAAGCCGGCGGGTGCGTTCGTCCCCACGCGCGAGGCAGCCATGCGGGAACTGGCCGATCCGGCCAGCCGCAAGATGCTCACCGTCACGCAAGGCGCCTTCAAGATTCCCTCCCTGCGAAATATCGAATTGACCGGTCCTTACATGCACAACGGTGGCATGGGGTCACTGGAGGAGGTGGTGGAGTTTTACGCACGGGGCGGCAATTTCGACGGCGCCGGCAAGCAGTTCGCCCTGGTTTTCCCGCAGCCGGATCTACAACTGGATGCAGGACAGCGGGAAGACCTGATCAATTTCCTGAAATCCCTGACCGACGACCGGGTGCGATTCGAGCGCGCGCCTTTCGACCATCCGGAAATCACCCTCCCCGTCGGCCAGCGGGGTGACCACTTGGAGATGGCCTCGGGCAACACACTGGATGCCGCCCTGGCTCCGGACGAGATCGAGGTGATTCCGGCGGTGGGTATGGATGGATTGCCGACCCCCCTGAAGCCCTTCGAGGAGTATCTCGATGAATAAGCCCCGGTTACCTTCCCGCCAGACCGCAACGGGGCTTGCGCGATTCGGCCGCCTCCTGCCCGCGCTGATCCTGCTCGGCTTTTGCCGGTACGCTCCAGCTCACGAAGGTCCCCTGCCTCTCTCGCTGAAGGGGATACCGATACCGGAAGTCCCCGGCTTGCTGGATGGTCCCGATCCCATCGTCATCGACAAGGCCAAGGCCATCGCCCTGGGCAAAGCCTTGTTCTGGGACATGAACGTGGGCAGCGATGGCATGGCTTGCGCCTCCTGCCATTTCCATGCCGGCGCCGACCGGCGAATCAAGAATCAGCTGGCCCCGGCGGGCAAGGCGCAACAGCTTCGAGTCGGCGCCTTTGAACTTGGCGTGGACGGCCATGCCCGAGGTGCCAACTACCCTCTGAAACGCGCGGACTTTCCCCTGGTCCAGGCAAATCGACCTCTGGAGGAAACCGCGACCATGGGTTTCCTGCGCCAGTCGGACGATGTGGTCGGTTCCGCCGGCTCCTTCGGCGGTGTATTCAAGACAGCGGAACTCGGAGAAGACCCCAACGATGGCTGTGCGCGTGAAGCGGATGCCATTTTCCACGCACGGGGCGTAGGCGCTCGCCGGGTGACCCAGCGCAACGCGCCGACGGTGATCAACGCCGTTTTCAACCACCGCAACTTCTGGGATGGCCGCGCCAACAACGTCTTCAACGGCAGCAGCCCCTGGGGCGACCGGGATCCCGATGCCGGGGTCTGGGTGAAGCAGGCCAATGGAAGAATGGTGAAACAGCGTTTGCGCCTGATCAATTCATCCCTGGCTTCCCAGGCGCTCTCTCCGCCGACAGACAGCACCGAGATGAGTTGTGCGGGCCGCGCCTTCGCGGATCTGGGCCGGAAACTCATGTGGCGCATCCCCCTGGAGAATCAGAAGGTCCATTGGAACGACAGCGTACTGGGCTCTCTCGCCTATAGCGCCCGGGACATCCAGCGCCCCGGACTCCGGACCTATTACGTCAAACTCGTGCGCCAGGCCTTCAATCCGAAATACTGGGCTTCGACTCAGCGTGGCCCCTTCGGCAAGCCGAAAGCCCATTCGTTCGAGGAACGCCCGTTGCCCTACAACCAGTACGAGGCAAATTTCGGCATGTTTTTCGCCTTGGCCATCCAGTTGTACGAGTCCACCCTGGTATCCGATGACTCGCCCTTCGATCGCAGCCGCCGCGACGCCAACGGCACACCCATCGATCTTAGCGCCTCCCAGCAGCGGGGCATGGCAGCCTTTCGAGTCGCCCATTGCAATCATTGCCACGTAGGCCCCACCTTCAGTTCCGCCGCCATACAGACCATCGCCAAACTGGTCAGGGACGACCCGGATGCTCTCGCTGACCCGGCATTTGCCGTCAGCCGTACCGGGAATGTCGTGGCGCGCGCCTCCACCAACAAGGGCAATGGTTTCATTGACACCGGCTTCGCCGCCACCGGTGTAGCCGAGGATGATTGGGATATGGGCGTGGCCGGCCGGGATGATTTTGGCAACCCCCTGTCCTTCGCAAGCCAATATGTCCAGTGGCTGGCCGGCAACTCGGCCGGCGTGCTGGATTCGGAGGTCACCGAGGTACGCGCCTGCGATCTGGCATCGCCTGTCGCGCGTAATGTTCCCTTCGCGAGCAAATGGGTCTTCACTCAGACAGACGGCATACAGCCCCAGCCGCAAGATACGGAAGGTTGCTACAACCTGGCCGCGGCCTACTTGCCGACCCCGGCCGCAGCCGCGATGGAACTGTCAAAACCAACCAGCAACAAGCTACTGGTTGCCATAGACGGCGCCTTCAAGATCCCCAGTCTGCGCAATGTCGAGCTCTCCGGTCCCTTCATGCATAACGGAAGCATGGCCACCCTGGAAGAGGTGGTGGAGTTCTATACACGAGGCGGTAACTTCGACGGACGCAGCAAACGGGTCGATTTCGTGTTCCCGGTCGCGGAACTGGCGATGGATGCCAGCCTGCGGGAAGACTTGGTCAATTTCCTCAAATCCCTGACCGACGACCGTGTCCGATATGAGCGCGCACCCTTCGACCATCCGGAGTTGATCGTGCCCCACGGCCATGCCGGAGACCACCTGCAAACTCTGGGCGGCAATCCCCTGGGAGGTGATCTCGGCACGGACGAGTCCCTGCGCATTCACGCCGTGGGCGCGGAAGGAAGCCAGATGCCGCTTGGGGCCTTCGTGGATTACCTCGAACCGTGAATCGCCGGTGCGGATCAAACCGCCTTTGGACGGCGCGCGCCGAACCCGCTCAGCCCCATAGACTCAAGGGTGGATCGGCGACGACCGCGCGCAGGATGTCGCTTCGGCTCACGAACCCCACCAGGGCTCGTGTTTCATTCACGACCGGTACCCCGGGCAGAGCGAATTCCAGCATGACGCGGGCAATTCGGCGGATGTCGGTGACCGGATCGGCGCTCACCACAGGCGAAATCATCACATCGGCCACGTGACGGGTCAGCGGAGTGCGCGCTTCCTTGCGCTCCAGGTTGAAGGTGGTCAGCAGATCCCGTTCCAGCACGAGCCCGATCAGGTTGTGTCCCGAATCGAGAACGGGCGCTTGCTGCAGACCCCGCGCCAGCAAAGCGCGCCACGCGATCGGCGCGGAGTCTGCAGCATGGAGCGTGAACACATCCCGCGTCATGATCTGGTAGGCGTGATAGAGGGGCCCCCGTTCCTGTTCGATCTCGAACATGTCCCGGTAGGCCTTGGCGGCAGCTTCATATCCTGCCGACGGACTTCCGGCGGGGTATTCATCGACACGGGTGACGAAGGTCGGCAGCGGTTCCTCACCCTCGTAAGCAATGGCCCGGCTCCGACGCGCGGCGGATACGCCGGGCAGTTCGGACAATTGCTCCAGGGTACCTCGGAAATTCTGGCCGGAAAGACCATAGAGCGAAAACATGGGACGCCTCCGGAAGGGGACCCGGCGCAGCATAAACCGAGCCGGGGCGACGGCCAACCGGCCATTGCGGCAGGAACACCCATCAAGCGCGCAGGACACCCCCGCTATCCGGGTCAAGAATGGTGGAGGGACGTTTGCGTCCGCCGATACGGCCGTCCAGCGCCAGAATACGCCGACCGAACCGGCGCCGGCAGGCGGCGGCTGTTTTCAGTGGACGCTGTCCAGCCCGGTTGGCGCTGGTGGATACCAGGGCCATATCCAGGCTCTTGCAAAGCCGGACGGCTTCCGGATGGGCCGTCACCCGGACCGCAAGTTTTTCATGCCGGCCGGAAAGCCAGCGAGGGCAATGGCGCGAACGGGACAAGAGCAGCGTGACGGGACCCGGCCACCATTCCGGCAGGCGGCGAAGGGTTTCCGCCGGGATGGGCGCAAGATAAGGCGCAAATTGGCTTGCATCCGAACCGATCAGGATCAGCCCCTTGGCGCGGGGCCTCCCCTTGATACGGAGAAGGCGCCCCACGGCGCGAGCATTGCGGGGATCGCAACCGAATCCGAAACAGGATTCGGTGGGATAGGCGATGACACCGCCTCGCCGGAGGAAAGCACGCAGACAGCGTAGAGGGGGAAGCGGCGTCATGGCATCCCCCCGCCCGCTATTTTTTCTTGCGCTGGATGGCGCGCCAGCCGATGTCCCGGCGCATCTGGCGGCCGGCGAAGTCAATGCCTTCCGCTACCTCGTAGGCCCGGGTCTGGGCGATCTTGACCGTATCGCCCAGGGCCGTGACGCACAGTACCCTGCCGCCGGAGGTCACCACCTGGTCGTCCTGGATGGCGGTGCCGGCGTGGAACACATGGAAGTCATCGCCCTTCGCATCCAGGCCGGTGATGGCATCGCCCTTGCGCGGACTGTCCGGATAGCCGGCTGCGGCCATGACCACGCCCAGGGCGCAGCGCCGGTCCCACTCCGCTTCCACCTGGTCCAGCTTGCCGTCCACGGCCGCCTCCACGAGGGTCACCAAGTCGGACTTCAGTCGCATCATGATGGGTTGGGTTTCCGGATCGCCCATGCGGCAGTTGAACTCCAGCACGCCCAGTTTGCCGCGCGGGCCGATCATCAGGCCGGCGTAAAGGAAGCCGGTGTAAGGGTTACCCTCGGCCTTCATGCCTGCCACCACCGGGCGGATCACCTCGCGCATGACCTTGGCGTGGATTTCGGGGGTAACCACCGGCGCCGGGGAATAGGCGCCCATACCCCCCGTGTTGGGTCCCTGGTCACCGTCCAGCAAGCGCTTATGGTCCTGGCTGGTGGCCAGAGGCAGGATGTTCTCGCCGTCCACCATGACGATGAAACTGGCTTCCTCGCCCACCAGGCATTCCTCGATCACCACCCGGTGGCCGGCTTCGCCCATGCTGTTGCCGGAGAGCATGGCATCGATGGCGGCGTGGGCTTCCTCCACCGTGGCCGCGACCACGACGCCCTTACCGGCTGCCAGGCCGTCGGCCTTGACCACGATGGGCGCGCCCTGGGCGTCGATATAGGCATGGGCGGCGGCGGCATCGGTGAAGGTGCCGAAGGCGGCGGTGGGAATCTTGTGGCGCGCCATGAACTGCTTGGCAAAGTCCTTGGAGCTCTCCAACTGGGCAGAGGCCCGGGCCGGGCCGAACACCTTCAGACCGGCGGCGCGGAAGGCATCCACCACGCCGGCTGCCAGGGGGGCCTCGGGGCCCACCACGGTGAGTTGGATACCTTCCTGCCTGGCGAATTCCACCAGTTCAGGAATGCCAGTGATGGCGATGTTCTCCACCCCTTCCTCCCGCGCCGTGCCGCCATTGCCCGGGGCCACGATCACCTTCTGGACGCGGGGGGATTGCTTGAGCCGCCAGGCCAGGGCGTGTTCACGCCCGCCGGAACCGATGACAAGTATCTTCATATCAGTGCCTGAAATGGCGAGTGCCAGTGAAAACCATGGCGATGCCATGCTCGTTGGCCGCCGCGATGACTTCGTCGTCGCGCATGGAGCCGCCCGGCTGGATCACCGCGGTGATGCCGGCGGCGGCGGCGTTGTCGAGGCCGTCGCGGAAGGGGAAGAAGGCATCCGAAGCCATCACCGAGCCGGGCACGGCCAAGCCGGCCTGTTCGGCCTTGATGGCGGCGATGCGGGCGGAGTTGACGCGCGACATCTGGCCGGCACCGACGCCCACGGTCATGCGGTCCTTGGCGTAGACGATGGCGTTGGACTTGACGAACTTGGCCACGCGCCAGGCGAACAGCAGGTCTTCCATTTCCTTCTCGCTGGGCGCGCGCTTGGTCACCACCTTGAGGTCGCCATGCAGCAGGATGTCCGCGTCCTGCACCAGCAGGCCGCCGGCCACCCGCTTCATGTCCATCTGCGTTACGGGACCGCTCCACTTGCCGCATTCCAACAGGCGCACGTTCTTCTTGGCGGCCACGGCTTCGCTGGCCTCCGGGCTCACCTCGGGGGCGATGATGACCTCAACGAACTGACGCTCGACGATGGTCTTCGCCGTCTCGCCGTCCAGGCGGCCGTTGAAGGCGATGATGCCGCCGAAGGCGGATTCCGGATCGGTCTGGTAGGCCCGGTTGTAGGCGTCCAGCAGATTCGCGCCGTAGGCCACGCCACAGGGGTTGGCGTGCTTGACGATGACACAACTGGGCGCGGCATCGAACAGCTTGACGCACTCCAGGGCCGCGTCCGTGTCCGCGATGTTGTTGTAGGACAGTTCCTTGCCCTGGATCTGGCGGGCGGTGGAGATGGTGCCGGCGGGGGCGCCGGCTTCCACGTAGAAGGCGCCGTTCTGGTGCGGGTTCTCGCCGTAGCGGCAGGTCTGGGCGCGACTGAATTGCAGGGTCAACTTTTCGCCAAACGCGTCACGCTCGCCAGCCTCGTTGAGGGAAGTCAGATAGTTGCTGATGTGGCCGTCGTATTGGGCGGTGTGGGTGAAAGCCTTCTTCGCCAGATTGAAGCGGGTGGCATCGCTCAAGACGCCACCATTGGCTTTCATTTCTTCAACCAGACCTGCGTAATCGGCCGGGTCGGTGACGATGGCCACATGCTTATAGTTCTTGGCGGAGGAACGCACCATGGCCGGGCCGCCGATGTCGATGTTCTCGATGGCGTCGTCCAGGGTGTGGGGCTTGGACACGGTCTGCACGAAGGGATACAGGTTCACGCACACCAAGTCGATGTAGCCCAGGCCGTGCTCGGCCATGGTCGCCGCGTGGGCCGGGTTATCGCGCACCGAGAGGATGCCGGCGTGAACCTTGGGATGCAGGGTCTTGACGCGGCCGTCCAGCATCTCCGGAAAGCCGGTGAATTCGGACACGTCCTTGACCGGAATGCCGGCGTCGCGGATGGCCTTGGCGGTGCCGCCGGTGGAAAGGAGTTCAACGCCTTGCGCGGAAAGGGCACGGGCGAAGTCGATGAGGCCGGTCTTGTCGGAGACGGAGAGGAGAGCGCGTTTGATCATTGTGAGGGCAAAAAATGGGAAAAGGGAAACGAGAAACGGGAAACGTATAGGAAGCTGTGGGATGGGTTTTCGCGTTTCTCCTGAGCCGCGAAGCGGCGAGTCCCGTTTCCCATTTCCCGCTTCAACCTCACTTGATTCCGTGCTGCTGCATCTTCTTGCGCAGCGTGTTGCGGTTGATGCCAAGCCATTCGGCGGCCCGGCTCTGGTTGCTGCCGGCCCGGTCAAGGATGACTTCGAGGAGCGGCTTCTCCACGCAGTTCAGCACCATCTCGTAGATGCCGGCCGGCGGTTCGCCGTCCAGATCCTTGAAATACTGCTCCAGTTCCCGGCGCACGCAGGCGGCCAGTTCGCTTTCGTTGAAATGTGTCTCCATCACTGCCTTGTTCTAATTTAATGGGTGCTCAGGCCGCTTCGCGCTGCTCCGGCGCGGCGTCCAGGTAAATCAATCGGCTGGTGCGCTCCCTGGTGCGCCAGAAGAAATCGTTCACCGCGTCCAGTTGCGCGTGGGTGCTCTCCAGCTGGTTCATGGCGTGTCTGAAGCTGGCGGAATCGGCCAGGCCCCGGGTGTACCAGGCGATGTGCTTGCGCGCCATGCGCATGCCCGCCACTTCGCCGTAGAAGCGGTACAGGTCGTCCAGGTGGGCCAACAGCACGTCGTGGATTTCCGCCACCTCCGGCGCCGGCAGTTTCTCGCCGCTGGCGAGGAAGTGGCCGATCTCGCGGAACAGCCAGGGCCGGCCCTGGGCGGCGCGGCCGATCATGATGGCGTCGGCCCCGGTGCTATCCAGCACGAACTTCGCCTTCTCCGGCGAGGTGATGTCGCCGTTGGCGATGATGGGAATGCGGGCCTCGGCTTTCACCGCCGCGATGGTTTCGTATTCGGCTTCGCCGCTGTAGCCGCAGGCCCGGGTGCGGCCGTGGATGGCCAGGGCCTGGATGCCGGCTTCCTGGGCGATATGCAGAATGGCGAGCGCATTCTTGTGGGACTTGTCCCAGCCGGTGCGGATCTTCAGGGTGACCGGGGTGCCGGGCACGGCGTTCACAACTGCTTCGAGGATGCGGCCCACCAGGGGCTCATCCTGCAACAGGGCGGAGCCGGCCATGACATTGCACACCTTCTTGGCCGGGCAGCCCATGTTGATGTCGATGATCTGGGCGCCCTCGTTGGCGTTGTAGCGCGCCGCCTCGGCCATCATGGCCGGATCGCTGCCGGCGATCTGCACCGACTTGGGCTCGACTTCGCCCTCGTGGTTGGCCCGGCGCCGGGTCTTGGCCGAGCCGTAGAGCAGGGAATTGGAGGTCACCATCTCCGACACCGCCATGCCCGCGCCCATCTTCTTGCACAACTGACGGAACGGCCGATCGGTGACGCCCGCCATGGGGGCGACGATCAGGTTGTTCTTGAGCAGGAAGTGGCCGATTTGCATGGGGAGTAGGCGGGGGAAACCCAGGGTGGGCAACGGACGAAAGCTGCGTATTTTATACGCAACCCCCCGCCGGAAAAAGCGAGATTTACCCTGATCGCCATGCCCCAAAATGGTGAAACTCCCCGGTTTCCCCTCCCTCCCACCCTCTCCCCAGCGGGGAGAGGGGCACACGCTTGTTCAGGCAGCCTTTTTCATGTGCTTCTGATACAGGAATTCCAGCACCTGGCCGCGCAGGTGGTGGTAGTTGGGGTTCTCCGCCAGCTTCAGGCGGTCGCGCGGTCGCGGCAGGTCCACTTGCAGTATTTCGCCGATGGTGGCGGCGGGGCCGTTGGTCATCATGACGATGCGGTCCGACAACAGCACCGCCTCGTCCACGTCGTGGGTCACCATCAGGGTGGTGGCGTGGGTTTCCTGGACGATGCGCATCAGTTCGTCCTGGAGGCCGGCCCGGGTCAGGGCGTCCAGGGCACTCTCCGCCCGGCATTGCTCGAACACCAGGCCCCGGATGGACGGGTCT
>CAZEOR010000007.1:0-21965 GCA_964513695.1 uncultured Thiobacillus sp. | reverse complement strand
GAGATCTACACAAGCGTTCACACTCTTTCCCTACACGACGCTCTTCCGATCTTGGCGCCAGGTTTGACCAGGATGGGCAGGTAATCCACATCCGCGAGGTATTCCACCCAGGCTGGCCATTGGCCGGTTTCCAGATCCACACCCATTTTCAGGGCGTTGTGGTAGTCGCTCACCGGCCGGCCCGATAGCAGGGCGGAAAGCCAATCGGCCTGGTTCAGATAGAGCCGGGCCCGTTCCAGGCCCAGGCGTTTTTTCAGCCACAGCATCTTGGCCAGGCCGGAAGTGGCGCTGGCGGCGGGATGCTCTTCCCCGGCCGCTCGGCGGATGGTGATTGCTTCTTCCATCGCCCTGGCGTCGTTGTAGAGCAATGGCGGATAAGTGGGGTTGAGCGCCTCGTCGCAAGCCAGCACTGTTGCCGATGTTCCATCGATGGCCAGGGCTGCCAGCCGCTTGCGCATGCCCACGGGAATCTGGGTGATCAGGGAAAACAGCGCCTCCCGCCAGGTGGCGGCCACCTCGTGGTCCGGCGGAAGGTCAAAATCGGTACGGGCCATGTCCTCGATCTGCCCGTTTGGCGCAATGACACAGGCGCGGGCGCCAGAGGTGCCGAAGTCGATGCCTAGAAACATGGAATTACGGATTCGATTGGAGGACTCGCGATTCAATGCGTTTGTCAGCGCATCGAATTGAGCTGGTATTTCTCTTGCCTCGCAATCTCGTCTAGGCTTGCTCGGATGGTTGCCGCGCCGGTTACTCTGATCATGATCTTCTATCCAGAATGGTTTCCTTGATCATGATGGTTATCGGGCGAAATCAGGTCAACGCAAATTGTTCCGGTCCACAGGAGACGTGAGTGTCCCAATCCCCCATCCTCTGGTATTTCGCCGACCCTCTGTGTTCTTGGTGCTGGGGTTTCGCCCCGGTGATCTCCGCCATTCGGGAAACCTACCGGGACCGGGTCAAGGTGGCCCTGATGCTGGGCGGATTGCGCCCCGGCACGACCGATCCCGTCACGCCCCAATTCCGAGATGAACTCCTGCACCACTGGCATGAAGTCCATGACCGCAGCGGCCAGCCTTTCCTGTTCGAAGGGGCGCTGCCGGAAGGCTTCGTCTACGACACGGAACCGCCCAGCCGGGCCGTGGTGGCCATGGGCGATCTCAAGCCGGAAGCCACCTTTCCCTATTTCAAGGCCATCCAGGGCGCGTTCTATGCGGAACAGCTCGATGTGACCCGGCCCGAGGCCCTGGTGGCGTTGGCGGAGGGGCATGGGGTCGATGCCACCGCCTTCCTCGAACTGTTCCAGAGCGACGCCATGCGCGAGAAGACCCTGCGCCATTTCCAGATGTCGCGCCAGGCGGGTGTGCGCTCCTTCCCCACCGTGATCATGCAGGACGAGGCCGGGCCGAAGCTGCTGACCAACGGCTACCGGCCTTTCGAGGAGTTGGCGCCGGCGATCCAATCGTGGCTTGAGAGCCGGGCCAGGTAAGTTGCGCGCCCGGGGTGGGGAGTCTCCGTATAATCCACCGCTTTTTGCGAGGCTCCCATGTGGTTCAAGAATCTCCAGATCTACCGCTTGCCCGCTGACTGGGCCGTCGACATGCAGCGCCTGGAAGAGCAGCTCGCCAGCCATGCCCTGCCGGGCTGCGGCAACATGGACATGCAGAGTCTGGGCTGGGTCTCGCCCCGGGGCGACGAGCGCTTCCTACACGCGCTGAACCGGCAGGTGCTGCTGGCCTTCGGCCAGGAGCAGAAACTGCTGCCCGCCGCCATCGTCAACCAGTTCGCCAAGGACCGGGCCGCCGACATTTCCGCCCAGGAAGGCCGCCCGGTGGGGCGCAAGGAGCTGCGCGAGCTCAAGGAACGCATCACCGATGAACTGCTGCCCCGGGCATTCGTGCGCCGCCGCGTCACCTGGGCCTGGATCGATCCGGTCCACGGTTGGCTGGTGGTGGATGCCGCCGCGAAAACCAAGGCGGAGGAACTGCTGGGCCATCTCATCAAATCCGTGGACGAACTGCCCGCCAGGCTGGTGAAAACCCAAATGTCCCCCGGCGCGGCCATGACCACCTGGCTTTCCGAGGGCGACGCCCCCGCCGGTTTCACCCTGGACCGGGACCTGGAACTGCGCGCCCCCGGCGACGAACGGGCCACGGTGCGCTACGTGCGCCACGCCCTGGAAGGCGAGGAGATCCGCGAGCATATCGCCGAGGGCAAGAGCGCCACCCGCCTCGGCATGACGTGGAACGACCGCATCTCCTTCGTGCTGACGGAAGACCTCCAGATCAAGCGCCTGACCTTCCTGGACATCCTCAAGGAGGAAGTCGAGGGCCAGGCAGAGACGGACGAGGAGCGCTTCGACATCGATTTCGCCCTCATGAGCGGGGAACTGGCCAAGCTGCTGGCGGCGCTGGTGGAAGCCCTGGGCGGGGAGATGCCGGAGTCGCCTTGACACCGGCCGCGAGGGTTCCCCCCTTTGGAAAAGGGGGGCAGGGGGGATTCGTCGTTTCGTATCCCATGCGCAAACTTTGTTGCCCCCCATCCCCCATTTCAATGCCGGGAAGACAAGCAGGGCGGCACCTTGACGGCCAGGCATGGTGGATAATGCCAGCTTCATGCTGCAACCGCACAAATCGCCCATTTCAGCCATGACCCAAGTCTTCCTTTACGACACCACCCTGCGTGACGGCACCCAGCGGGAGGATATCTCCCTCTCCGTCGACGACAAGCTCACCATCGCCAAGCGGCTGTCCGAGTTCGGCATCCAGTACATCGAAGGTGGGTGGCCGGGTTCCAATCCCAAGGACGCCGAGTTCTTCGCCCGGGCCGGGCGCATGAACCTGGGCGCCACCAAACTCGCGGCCTTCGGCAGCACGCGCCACAAGCACACTTTGTGCGAGGAGGACACCAACCTGCGCGCCCTGCTGGAAGCGAACACGCCGGCGGTGACCCTGGTGGGCAAGAGTTGGGACTACCACGTCAGCCACGTGCTCGACACCACACCCGAGGAAAACCTGGCCATGATCCGGGACAGCGTGGCCTGGATGAAGGCCCAGGGCCGGGAGGTGTTCTTCGACGCCGAGCATTTCTACGACGGCTTCCTGACCAATCCGGAATTCGCCCTGGCCACCTTGCAAGCTGCCGCCGAGGCCGGCGCGGACTGGCTGATCCTGTGTGAGACCAACGGCGGCAAGCTGCCCTGGCAGGTGGAGGAGATCACCCGGGACGTGGCCGCGCGCTTTTCAACCCGCCTGGGCGTGCATTGCCACAACGACACCGGCTGCGGCGTGGCCAATTCCATCTCGGCCGTGCGTGGCGGCTGTTCCCTGGTCCAGGGCACCATCAACGGCTACGGCGAGCGGGTGGGCAACGCGGACCTGGTGAGCATCATCCCCAATCTGCAACTCAAGATGGGCTTCGAGGCCGTGCGGCCCGAGCAGTTGCGGGAACTCACCGCCCTGTCCCGTTTCGTCGCCGAGGTGGCCAACCTGAAGCACGACGACCACCATCCCTACACCGGCCACTCCGCCTTTGCCCACAAGGGGGGCATCCACGTCGCCGCCATCCTCAAGGCCAGCGACACCTACCAGCACATCGAACCCGAACTGGTGGGCAACGAACGGCGCTCCGTCATCTCCGAGCTGTCCGGACGCGGCAACATCCTGTTCATGGCCCAGAGCCTGGGCATCGATGTGGACCGGGAAGACGCCCAGAAGGTACTGGGCCAGATCAAGCACATGGAACACGAGGGCTTCACCTTCGAGGCCGCCGAGGCCAGCGTGGAACTGCTGTTCAAACGCCTGCAGGCCGGTTACGAACGGCCCTTCGAGCTGGTGGATTACTTCGTCATCACCGAGCGCCGCCACGGCCGCGGCCTGCTCTCGGAAGCCACAGTGAAGGTGAAGGTGGCCGGCGAGGTGAAGTTCACCGCCGCCGAAGGCAACGGCCCGGTCAACGCCCTCGCCACCGCGCTCCAGGAAGCCCTGGTGGGCGCCTACCCGGTGCTGCGCACGGTGCGCCTGTCCGACTACAAGGTGCGCATCCTCAACAGCGCCACCGGCACCGCCGCCTCCACCCGAGTGCTCATCGACTTCCAGAGCGGCAGCGAATCCTGGACCACGGTGGGCGCCAGCACCAACATCATCGAGGCTAGCTGGCGCGCCCTGGCGGACAGCATGGAATATGCCCTGGTGCGTCTGGGCGACGTGGGCCAGGACGGGGCCTGAACCGGCCTAGACGGGTTCCCATCTGGAGAACGTGGCCGCCTGGCCGCGATGCACGCCCTCGGCGTCGATCAGGTTCCAGACCGTCGCCATGCTGATCCGGAAACGCCTGCCGCTGCTGGAAATGCGGACACCTGCGTAATCGTCGATGAAGCCGCAACGGTTCACCCGCTCCAGCAGGGCGGCCCGTTCCTCCCGGACCAGGGGTTCCGCCGAAAGGCGGGAGGGCAGGGCGGTGAAGGCGGCGAAATCCAGTTCGAACAATTCCAGGGCCATCCGGTTGCCGTAGCAGAACACCGGGTCCGGCTGGGTGCCGTGGGCCACCACCACCCGGGGGGCAAGCCACAGCGCCCGCCAAACGACTTGGTCCGCTGGTGGGCCAGCAAGCAGCGGGCGGCCCACCAGGCGCTGGTGGCTGTCGACAATCAGTCGGGCCAATTGCTGGAGCCCGGCATCCGAGGTGTTTTCCATGACTGTTTTTCCCATGAGACTCACTGTTAAGATATTTCCACACCCGGCGCGTGGTGTTTCGGCCATCCGATCAACGATTTGAGGAGACAAGTCATGTTGAAGGTTTTGTTCGGTTCCCAGACTGGCATTTTGTCGATCATCACCGTCCTGGGCGCGACCGCCGTCGTGCTGGGCTTCTCCTTCTGGATGTACAGGAAATCCCTGAACAAGGACAAGTAGGCAGCTTCACCATCCACGTACAAAAGCAAAGGCCCGCAATGATGCGGGCCTTTGCTTTATCCGGTCCCCGGCCGGAACCCAAACCGGGATCACGGTGGATTTTCATTAATGCTGAATATCTTCCAAGTGCTATCCACTCAAGACAGACAGGAATGCAAGCGAACTTATCGGGGTAGTGGTCAGGCACCCTTGACGATCAAGGGGGCGGCGTCCCCGGCATGTTTCTTGGCCTGCTTCGCAGCTTTCTTTTCCTTCGGCGAAAGCAAAGCCTGTTTTTTTCAAGTTCTTGGTGGAATGCGGGGGTTTGGACATGGGGATGTCTCCTGATCATGTTGAAGCGGTGCTCGAAGCACCACGTAAGGCGTAGTTGCCGGGCAACCCAGCGGGCTGGCGAAATCGCCCCTTTCTCCCGTGGGAGAAAGGGGATGCACACCGCGTGCGCAGTGCCCGATTGCTCAGTACTGATCCGCTGCCCAACCGTCCAGCATCGTGCAGGCTTCGGCGGTGGGATTTTTTGTGAGCTTGCCCAGCATGGGGGTATAGCAGAGGTACTCGTTGCCGAGTCCGTCGGAAAGATTGCGCAGCGGCATTTCGCCCAGGGTCTCATAGCTGCGCGCATCCATCATGATGAACTGGAAATCGTCACCGATGCAGACTTCCAGCTTGCCGCCGTTGCCGGCGCCGTACTTGGCCCACCAGGAATCCGGATCGGCGCCGTCATAGATGGGGGGAATGGACTGATCGCTGCTCTGGTGCCAGGCCATGATGGTGGGGTCCTGCATCAGGTTTTCTCTGGCGATGCCCTTGGCGAGCAGGCTCGCGCTCTGGAAATTGAGGGCGTCGCCCTGGTAGTCGATATGAACGTTGCGCATATATTGCCTTCCTGTCTTGGATGATCAGTGTCGGGTGACGGCATGGTTGCCGTACCTCACACACTGCTTATAGGCTTATACCCGACAAAAGTATTCAACTATATTTGGCGACAGGGCTAATGCCCGTGCCTCGTCCTTTCACGGCTGACGATTCCAGAGTCCGGCAGGCTCCCAGCCCGATGGCTCCGTTGCGGCGCGTGTATGATCCAGTCAGGTGTAGGGGCGCATGTGTTCCGTGCCGCCCCAACCACTTCGCCGCTACCCCGGGAATTGTTACCGGGCGCACAGACCAAACGCACCGCATACCCATATCGTAATGATCGTCGACACCAGGGCGTCGCGCCCCCCGGTGCATCCGTCGCCATTTGCCGAGAGGCTGGGAGAAATGCTTGAAACCAGCGCGGAAGTCGGAAAAAGCATTCAATGAAGAACCGCCGCTGCGGGCTGAATTGTTCAGCACCGAGCTCGATCTGATGGACTTGCAGTTCGTGCAACTGCCGCAGCGTGTCGGCCTGGCTGGGCGGATCGTCAGCCGGCCGCCGTTGCAGCCGGTCCTCGGCGCGCCGGCGCAATTCTTCCGGGCCGGATTTTGCGTGATTGCTGTCCATGATCGATCCTCCGCCGCCACGGGCGCTACGCGCCGCGCTTCCTCAATTCCGCCTCCAGGTGCTTGGTTTCGGTGATGTCGATGAAAGTGATGACCACGCCATCGATTACATTGTCCTGGGTACGGTAGGGCATGATGCGCACCCGGCACCAGCGGCCGTCGTGGGTGGTGACCTGCTTTTCCTGGAACACCAGCGTGCGCAGCACGCACTCCGCGTCTTCCTTCAGTTGCGGGTAGACCAGGTCGGTGACGACATGGGACAGGGGCCGCCCCACATCGCCGGGAATCAGTTTGAACAGTTTGGTGGCATGGGTGGTGAAGCGCCGCAGCTTCATCTCGTTGTCGAGGAAGACCGTGGCGATTTCCGTGCTGTTGAGCAGGTTGGTCATGTCGTTGCGCACCCAGGTCAGGTCATCCACCCGGGACTGGAGTTCCGCGTTCACCGTCTGCAATTCCTCGTTGAGGGACTGCAATTCCTCCTTGGACGTGGTCAGCTCCTCGTTGGTGGATTGCAGTTCTTCGTTGGTGGATTGCAACTCCTCGTTGCTGGATTTGAGTTCCTCCACCGTGGTCTGGGTCTCCTCGTGGGCGACTTGCAGCGCCTCGCGGGCCTGCTGCAGTTCCTGGGTCAAGGCGTCGTGGGTTTCCGAGCCGCCGCTCTTGCGCGTTCTGCGCGCGGCTTGCCTGGCGACGTCCTTGAAAACGACGATCACCCGCCCGCGTAGCGGCTCGGGTTGATCAAGGGCCTGCACGCTGACATCGACGATCTGGGTGCCGCCGTTGGAGCCGACCCGCAGGCCCTTGAGGTGGATAGGCCGCGCCTCCCGCACCGCCTTGTGGATGACTCCCGACAGCGCTTCGCGCAAGCCCTCGCGCGCCATGGCGTGGAGATTCATGTTGACCTTGCCGGCGGCCGGTTCCAGGTATTTGCCGGTGCGGCCGCTGATGTAGAGGATGTCGCCTTCGCCATTGACCAGGACGGCGGCGGGCGCGAAGTTCTGCTGGATGAGCTGATCCGTGAGTTGACCGATATTCCCGGCGTGGTCGGAAGGCGACGGACCCGCGGTCGTGGCCGCGTGGGCGGGTACACCGGCGGGAAACTCAAGATCGGAAAGGGGCATGGGCTGCTCGATGCGCCGGAAAAGACGCGCCTTGTTGTTCACCACCGCGAACAAATGCGCGAAGTTGCCGATGGACTCGGCGTTGCCCAGCAGCAGCAGGCCGCCCCGGTTCAAGCCATAGTGGAACAGAGGCAGGAGCTTCTTCTGGAGTTGCGGGTTGAAGTAGATCAACAGGTTGCGACAGGAGAGGAAATCCAGCCGGGTGAAAGGGGGGTCGGAAATGATGTTTTGCGGCGCGAACACCACCATCTCGCGGATGTCCTTGCGCACGCGAAAGCCGTCCGCTTCGGTCGTGAAGTGGCGGCCAAGGCGTTCCAGCGGGACATCCGCGGCGATGTTGGGGGGGTAGATGCCCTTGCGCGCCTTCTCGATGGCATCCGGATCGAGATCGGTGGCGTAAATCTGCAAGGTGAAGCGGGCCTCCGGTCTGACCTGTTCCAGGGCCTCCTTGAACACCATGGCCAGAGAGTAGGCTTCTTCGCCGGTGGAACAGGCGGGCACCCAGGCGCGCAGCGTCTTGCCGGCCGGATGCTGAGCCATCAGCGCGGGGAAGGCCTCGTCGCGCAGGGTTTCCCATACCGCGGGGTCCCGGAAGAAGTGGGTCACGCCGATCAGCAGTTCCTTGAAGAGCAGATCGACTTCCTGGGGGTTCTCGCGCAGGTAGACCACGTAATTGTCGATGTCGGCGATCTGGTGCAGCGCCATGCGTCGCTCGATGCGGCGGTAGAGCGTGGTGTTCTTGTAGAGGGAGAAATCGTTGCCGCTGCGATCGCGCAGGAGGATGGTGATCTTGTCGAGGGCGCTCTGGGCGTTCGTCTTGGCCGGCGGCGCGGCCTGGGACTGTTGCGCGGGAAGCTTGAAGTAGTTGGCGATCAGCGCCGGCATGGCCTCGGGGGGGGCGACGAGGTCCGCCAGTCCGGCCTCGATGGCGCTTCGGGGCATGCTGTCGGCCTGGGCGCTGGCCGGGTCCTGGGCCAGGGTCAGCCCGGTCTTGTCCTTGATGGCGCGCAGACCGAAGACACCGTCGGAGCCCATCCCCGACAGGATGACGCCGACGGCATTGGCGCCCTGGTCTTCGGCCAGGGTGCGCAGGAAGAAATCGATGGGCAGACGCAGGCCGCGCGGCGCGACGGGGGCGAACAAGTGGAGTTCACCATGAAGTAGCGACATGTCCTTGTTGGGCGGGATGATGTAGACGCAATCGGGCTTGACCGCCATGTGATTCGCCGCCTCGGCCACGGGCATGGCGGTGACCCGCTGGAGCAGTTCGGGCAGGGCGCTGACGTGTTCGGGGTCCAGGTGCTGGACGATGATGAAGGCCATGCCGCTCGCGGCGGGCACGTGGGACAGCAGCTTTTCCACCGCATCGAGTCCGCCGGCCGAGCAGCCGATGCCGACAATCGGAAAGGCCGTGGCGGACTTTGTCGCGACGGCCGGAGCGGGTTCAACCGGCTTGACAGCCGTCTGCTTGGGCGGGCGACTTGAGTGGGGGGATTTGGTAGGTTTGGTGGGCTGAGCCATGTGCCATTCCGAATAGAAGGTGGGTACATGATTAACCAATTGGACGCACACCGCGATATCCATGTCGAATTGGCCGTGTGTCAGCGGGCGAGCCGCCGCGCTTTCCTGCGGCCGTAGAGATTCGTCAGCGGGGTCACGGATATCCCGTGCAGCACGATGGAGACGGCAACCACGGTGAGGGGGAGGGCGATGATTTCCCCGGCCAGCGCCTGGGGCCGTTCCCTCACCCGTTGCAGCGCCAGGCCAGTTGCGGTGATTTGTGGCCGCCAGCCACCAGCCAGAGCACGTCCACCAAGCGCCCGTGGCGCAGGCCGAGCAGGTCCAGACCCAGTGTAAAGGCGCGCAAAACAGTGCCAAAACGCGCGCGCCTTTACACCAAACCATCTTAGACATGTCCAAGATGGCGTCTAGTCTAATAACGGAACAAAAAGGCCCGCGAAAGCGGGCCTAAGTTTTTGATTGTTTGGCTCCCCGACCTGGACTCGAACCAGGGACACACGGATTAACAGTCCGTTGCTCTACCGACTGAGCTATCGGGGAATTGAGAGGCCGCGATATTACTGATGGCGCGGTTTTCGGTCAACCAATTTGGCAACCAGTGACCTGCGGATTAACAGTCCGTGGCTCTCAGGAAAACGCCTTGGCGATGCGTTCGACGGCTTTTTTCAGGTTGTCCATGGAGGTGGCGAAGGAGATGCGGATGCAGCCTTCGGCGCCGAAGGCGGAACCGGGCACCAGGGCGACGCCGTGTTCCAACAGGTATTCGCTGAGGGCCAGGTCGTTGGCGGCGGCCAGCTTGCCGGCGGCGTGGAGTTTGGCGATGGCTTCGCTCACATCCGGGAAGGCGTAGAAGGCGCCGCCGCTGTCCACGCACTTCACGCCGGGGATGGCGTTGAGGCCGTCCACCACGAAGCGGTGGCGTTCCTTGAAGGCGGCCAGCATGGGCTGGATGCAGGCCTGGTCGCCGTTCAGGGCCATTTCCGCGGCCACCTGGGAAATCGAGGTGGGGTTGGAGGTGCTCTGGGACTGGATGTTGTCCATGGCGGCGATGATGCGGGCCGGGCCGGCGGCGTAGCCGATGCGCCAGCCGGTCATGGCGTAGGCCTTGGAGACACCGTTGAGGACCATGGTGCGGTCGTACAGATCCGGACAGGCGTTGAGGATATTGGAGAAGGGCGTGTCGCCCAGCAGGATGTGCTCGTACATGTCGTCGGTGACGATCAGTACGTGGTGATGCCGGCGCAGAACCACGCCCAGGGCGGCCAGTTCGTCTCTGGTGTAGACGGCGCCGCTGGGGTTGGAAGGGCTGTTGATGACCAGCATCTTGGTCTGCGGGGTGATGGCCGCTTCCAGTTGCGCCGGGGTGATCTTGAAACCCTGGTCGATAGGGGCTTCGACGATGACGGGCTTGCCGTCGGCCAGGATCACCATGTCCGGATAGGACACCCAGTAGGGGGCCGGGATGATGACCTCATCGCCCGGGTTGATGACGGCCTGGGCCAGGTTGTAGAAGCTCTGCTTGCCACCGCAGGAGACCAGGATCTGGTTGGGGGCGTATTCCAGGCCGTTCTCCCGCTTGAACTTGTCGATGACGGCTTTTTTCAGGCTGGGGGTGCCGCCCACGGCGGTGTATTTGGTGAAACCGGTGTTGATGGCGGCAATGGCCGCTTCCTTGATGTGCTGGGGGGTGTCGAAATCGGGCTCGCCGACCCCCAGGCCGATGATGTCCTTGCCTTCGGCCTTCATCTTCGCCGCGCGGGCGGAGACGGCCAGGGTGGGGGAGGGCTTGATGTTCTGGACGCGGTGGGAGAGTTCCACGGTAAGGCCTTTTGACGAGAGCAGGGCGCGCATGCGCCGGATGATTAGAATGGTCTACTTTTAGCGCGCGGGATTTTAACTTGGCTGTCACTTTTCCCAATAGCCCTTTTGCACTGCATCAACCGTTTCCGCCTGCCGGCGACCAGCCCGTGGCGATCGAGCAACTGGTGCGCGGCGTGGATCAGGGCATGCGCTTTCAGACCCTGCTGGGGGTGACCGGTTCCGGCAAGACCTACACCATGGCCAACGTCATCGCCCGCCTGGGGCGGCCGGCCTTCGTCATGGCGCCCAACAAGACCCTGGCCGCCCAACTCTACGCGGAATTCCGCGAGTTCTTCCCGGACAACGCGGTGGAGTACTTCGTTTCCTACTACGACTATTACCAGCCGGAGGCCTACGTGCCGTCGCGGGATCTGTTCATCGAGAAGGATTCCAGCATCAACGAGCACATCGAGCAGATGCGTTTGAGTGCCACCAAGGCCCTGCTGGAACGGGAGGACTGCGTCATCGTCGCCACCGTGTCGGCCATCTATGGCATCGGCGACCCGGTGGACTACCATGGCATGATCCTGCATCTGCGCGTGGGTGAGCGGCTGGACCAGCGCGCCATCCTGCGCCGGCTCACGGAAATGCAGTACACCCGCAACGAGATGGAGTTCAAGCGCGGCGTGTTCCGGGTGAAGGGGGACGTGATCGACATCTTCCCGGCGGAAAGCGCCGAGACGGCGATTCGGGTGTCCCTGTTCGACGACGAGGTGGAATCCCTTTCCATTTTCGATCCCCTCACTGGACAGGTGCAGCACAAGGCCACGCGCTACACCGTGTATCCCTCCAGCCATTACGTCACGGCGCGGGAAGTGGTGCTGAACGCGGTGGAGAACATCAAGGCGGAACTGGCCGAGCGGCTGGAGTATTTCCAATCCAACAACAAGCTGGTGGAGGCCCAGCGCATCGAGCAGCGCACCCGCTTCGACCTGGAAATGCTGGCGGAATTGGGCTTCTGCAAGGGCATCGAGAACTACTCCCGGCATCTGTCCGGACGCAATCCCGGCGAGCCGCCGCCTACCCTGATCGACTATCTGCCGCCCAATGCCATCATGTTCCTGGACGAATCCCACGTCACCGTGCCCCAGGTGGGCGGCATGTTCAAGGGCGACCGGGCGCGCAAGGAAAACCTGGTGGATTATGGCTTCCGCCTGCCCTCGGCCCTGGACAACCGGCCCCTGCGTTTCGACGAGTTCGAGCAGGTCATGCGCCAGACCGTGTTTGTTTCCGCCACCCCCGGCCCCTACGAGGCAAGCCACCAGCAGCAGGTGGTGGAACAGGTGGTGCGCCCCACCGGCCTGGTGGACCCGATCATCGAGGTGCGCCCGGTGGGCACCCAGGTGGACGATCTGATGTCCGCCATCAACGAACGCATCGCACGGGGCGAGCGGGTCATGGCCACCACCCTGACCAAGCGCATGGCGGAACAGCTCACCGAATACCTGGCCGACCACGGCATCAAGGTGCGCTACCTGCATTCCGACATCGAAACCGTGGAGCGGGTGGAGATCATCCGTGACCTGCGCCTGGGCATCTTCGATGTGCTAATCGGCATTAACTTATTGCGGGAAGGCATTGATATTCCAGAGGTTTCCCTTGTGGCGATCCTGGATGCCGACAAGGAGGGCTTCCTGCGCTCCGAGCGTTCCCTGATCCAGACCATAGGCCGCGCCGCGCGCCACCTGAACGGCACCGCCATCCTCTACGCCGACAGGATCACCGATTCCATGCGCCGGGCCATCGACGAGACCGACCGCCGCCGCGCCAAGCAGACCCGCTTCAACGCCGAGCACGGCATCGTGCCGGTGGGGGTGACGAAGCGCATCAAGGACATCATCGACGGCGTCTACGATGCCGAGGGCGCCCAACAGGAACTGAAGGCGGCGCAAAGCCGGGCGAAGTACGAGGCCATGAGCGAGAAGGAACTGTCGCGGGAGATCAAGCGCCTGGAGAAGGACATGATGAATGCCGCGAAAAACCTGGAGTTTGAAAAGGCCGCAATGCTGCGCGATCAGATGCATGCCTTGAGAAAGCAAGTATTCGGCGTGGAATGATGCTCGGATGGAGGGCCTTCAGTCCCCGTGATCGTTGCCGATAACGCGGAGAGGCTGGAATGATGGGAATGTTGGGAGAAAACGCATGTCGCTGAATGCGATCAAAGGAAACGAACAATCAATCAACTACGGCTCGCTACGCGCCATGGTGGTGGACGACTACCCAGGTATGCGCAGTGCGCTGAAGATGACGCTGTCGAACTTCGGGATATCCAAGATCGATCTGGCGGGCGCAGCCGCCGAAGTGATTTTCAAGGTCGGCAACAGCCATTACGACGTGATTCTTTGCGATTTCAATCTGGGGGAAGGCCGTGATGGCCAGCAATTGCTGGAAGAACTGCGCCATCGCGGTCTGATAAAACTGGACACGGTGTTCATCATGGTCACCGCGGAATCGGTCTATGAGAAAGTGGTAGCCACGGCTGAACTGGCGCCGGATGACTACATGATCAAGCCGTTCAGTGCGGAAGTATTGCGCAATCGGCTGGAAGGCATCCTGCTGCGCAAGCTGGCCTTCTCCAAGGTCTATCGCCACTACGAGGCCAATGAACTGGAGGCCGCCATCACCGCTTGCGACGAAATCATCCGTGGTTACCCGAAATATCTGGTGGACGCCCTGCGCTTCAAGGGCGAAGTCTTGAATGCGATGGGCCGTTTCGAAGAAGCGGAAGCCCTCTACAAACAGGTCATCACCTTGCGGGCAATTCCCTGGGCGAGGATGGGACTGGCCAAGGCATTGCATCTACAGAAAAAAGACGCCGAGGCGGAGGATCTACTGCACGATGTCCTGGAAAAAACCCCCGAACTGGTTGCCGCTTACGATTTGCTGGCGGATGTCCGGATTGCCAAGAAAGATGGTGCCGGTGCCCAGGAAGCACTTCAGCAAGGCGTTGCCATATCGGGCAAGACAGTCCGCCGCCAGCAGAAGCTGGGTAACGTCGCTCAAGAAAACGGAGACTTGGCGACAGCCCGTGGGGCATTTACCGCTGTGCTCGAAAAAGGCCAGCACTCGGTGTTCGTCTCCCCCTCGGATTTCGGCAATCTCTGCCGTGTCCAGGTGGAGCAGGGCGACGTGACCGCGGCCATGGACACACTCAAGCGAGGCAAGGCTAGCTTGCAGGCCAGCCCCGAAGGTCAACTGGTGACTGCGGTGGTGCAGGGTATGGCCCATACCAAAGCAGGCCGGGCTGAAGAGGCGAATAAGGCACTGGATGAGGCCGCCCGGCTACGTAGTGAAGGTGCACGTATCGACGAATCGCTGATGTTGGACATGGCTGGCACCTGTATGTCTCACGGACGCCATGACGAGGCGGATGCCATCGTCAGCGAAGTGGCGCGCAACGCCCATGACAGCGAGAGTCTTCTGGCCAAGGCCAAGCAGCTTTATCAAGAATCCGGGCGTGGCGATGCGGGAGCCAAAGTGCTTTCCGAAGCAACTTCCGATGTGCGAAAACTCAATAACGAAGGTGTGATCCTGGCCCACAAGGGTGATTTCAAGGGCGCGGTCGATCGCCTGCTGACTGCATGCCGGCTGGCTCCCTTCAATCCGCGAATTCTTATGAACGGCATCTGGGTCATTCTCAAGTCCCTGGAACAGTCAGGTATGGATAACGAGATGCTGGAAGAGTCCAAACGGCTGCTTGCCGAAGTGGAACGACAGACTCCCGGCCATGCGCGTATCACCGGATTACGCAACCAGATGAAAGAAGTCGAATCCCGTTTTGGTATTCGGCGGAGGAGCAGTTGATGAAATTTGATTCCACGGACATGTACGCCGCACTGATGCATGAGCTCAAGAACAATCTGGGCCTGCTCACCATGACCCTCGATGCCATTCCACTACGCGGAGACAAAGAACATGACGGCTATCTGGACAACGCGAGATTGCTTTGTCAGCGCAGCATCGACCGACTGCAGCAGGCCCTGCTGATTTACAAGGCCAGCAACAAGGAGCTGCATCCGGTGGTGGATGCCTATCCTCCACAGGATATGCTGCGGGAGCTGCGGGATACCGCCCATTCTCTGGCACGGGAACGACTTGTCATCGATACCCTGGTGGGGGATCAGGTACCGGAGCTCTGGTTTTTCGACCGTTCCTTGGTGGAAATGGCCATGATCAACGCCATCCATAACTCTCTGGCGCATGCCCGTTCCGCCATCCGCATCGAGGCCGATATGGTGGATGGCTGTCTGGCGTTCAGCGTCCGGGACGATTCCGCAGGTTATCCACAAAGCATTCTTGATTGCGGCTCGGGAGGGATGATCTGTTCATCGAGCGGAACCGGCTTGGGTTTGAAGTTCGCGAGGCTGATCGCGGAAGCCCATGAAAACCAGGGGCGGTTTGGTGAATTACGCCTGTTCAACGAAAATGGCGCGGTGTTCCGATTTATGTTGCCCTGACTGGCGCCATCCGGTGGGGCAGGCTCAAGAAATGAATCCTTCACCGAGAAAATACGCCATCCTCATGGTTTGCATGGGCAACATCTGCCGTTCACCCACAGCCGAGGGTGTGTTTCGCCGCCTGGCCGAAGAAGCCGGGATACTTGACCGTATGGTGATCGATTCCGCCGGTACCCATGGCTATCATGTTGGTGCGGAGCCCGATACCCGTGCCCAGGAGGCTGCGCGAGGCCGAGGATACGACCTGTCCCGCTTGCGGGCGCGTCAGGTAACCCAGCGGGATTTCGTGGAGTTTGACTATATTCTGGCCATGGACCGGGAGAATCTGGCCTCCCTCAAACGGAGTTGCCCGTCAGAACATCAGCACAAGCTTCGGCTGTACCTGTCCTACAGCCACCGTTACCCCAATCTGGAAGTTCCCGACCCTTATTACGGGGGACGTCAGGGATTCGACCAGGTACTGGATATGGTTGAGGATGCTGCCCAAGGACTTCTGGGCGAACTTCTAAGATGAACTTGGTATCCCCGCAGAGCGGGGATACCAGAGAAAAAGCCGGCACATGCCGGCTTTTTCTTGGTGCCAAAACATGGGAGGCAGTTCAGGAAGGCGTCGCCTCGTTTTGTTGGACAGACTTGGTTTCCACAAGGACCAACGGCTCGGCGGCTGCCACTTCCTCGGCCTTGGGTCGGGCGCGTCGACGCGGATTCGAAGGTGGTCCCCATTCGGCAGGGGATTCGCCACTGGAATCACTGGCGTTCTTTGTCGAGTTCGTTTCAACCGATTTGGTTTCCACCAGCATCAAGGGCTCGGCAGGCGCGGTGCTTTCACTGGTGCGTTGCCGGTTACGACGGCGCCTGGATTGGCTGGCAGCTTGACCCTCGGTGTTCGAGTTTGTTGCTGATTCCGGCGCAAGGGCGGTTTCTACCAATTCCAGCCCAGTGGCCGCCAGATCGAGGGCAGACGGCAATTTCGTAGGGACGGGAGCCTGAGCAGGAACTTCAACCACCAAGGCGGGGGCCACCATTGCGGGTTTTTCGTGCAAGGGTTCCGGCACTGCTTCCATTTTTACGATCACAGGTTCCTGAACCGGGGCTGGGGCCGCAATAGACTCCTGGCCGGTGCCAGCTTCTGCCACGATCTCGCTGACGGTTTGCTCGGCTACGGTGTTGGCCGATTCCGGGCGGCCTTCACCGCGACGTCCACGGCCGCCGCGACGTCCACGGCGGCGACTATCCTGCTCGTCACCAGAGCTTTCGGCGGGGATGGATGCATCGACTTGAGGCGCGGTGACGGCAGCGGTCTCCACTGGGCGCTGGGATTCGGGAGAGCGTTCACGACGCTGGCGCTCCGGGCGTTCGCCGCGAGGTTCACGGGGCTCACGTGCCTCGCGATTTTCCTTGGGCTCACGGGGTTCCCGGTTGCCTCTGGGCTCCTTGGCTTCGCGAGGCTCACGGTTGTCACGGTTTTCCTGACGTTCACCGCGCGGAGGGCGCTCAGCCTGCTGTTCACCACGTTCGTTGCGTGAACGGCCACGGCCATCCCGCTCGCTACGGTTATCGCGACCCCGGCGCGGCTCTCGCTCGCGGCGAACTTCGGCTTTCTTTTCGGGTTCGGCTGGCGGGGTTTCCTCGACGGAATTCATACCACGCAGCCAACCGAAGATACGGCCGAAGAGGCCCGGTTTGCCTGCTTCCGGAGTGGGGGCCGACACTGGTGCGGTGTGGCTGGGGGCAGGCTGACTGGGTGTGATGCCCTGGACCACAGGGGCAATGCGTTCCGGCTTGGCGGCGCTGCCGTTGCGGGGCTGGGCCTCATCTTCCTCGGCGGGCTTCTCCACCATCTTGTAGCTTGGCGCCAGAGGTTCTGTCTGGTTGAGCTGGTCGTGGCGGAAACGGCTGAGGGTGTAGCGGGGCGTTTCGAAGTGCATGTTGGGGATCAACACAACTTCTACGCGATGGCGCGCTTCGATGGACAGAATGTCGTGGCGCTTCTCGTTGAGCAGGAAGGTGGCCACGTCCACGGGGATCTGGAGGTGCACGGCGCCGGTGTTGTCCTTCATGGCCTCTTCCTGGAGCAGACGCAGCAGGTGCAGAGCGAAGGATTCGGTGCTGCGCACATGGCCAGTGCCGGCGCAACGGGGGCAGGTGATGTAGCTGGTCTCGCCCAGGCTGGGTTGCAGACGCTGGCGCGAGAGTTCCAGCAGGCCGAAGCGGGAGATCTTGCCGATCTGCACGCGGGCCCGGTCGTAGTGCAGGGAGTCGCGCAGGCGATCCTCCACTTCACGCTGGTTCTTGCCGCTTTCCATGTCGATGAAATCGATCACGATCAGGCCGCCCAGGTCGCGCAGGCGCAATTGGCGCGCCACTTCCTCGGCCGCTTCCAGGTTGGTGTTGAAGGCTGTCTGTTCGATGTCGCCGCCTTTGGTGGCCTGGGCGGAGTTGACGTCGATGGCCACCAGGGCTTCGGTGTGGTCGATGACGATGGCGCCGCCGGAGGGTAGCGTGACCATGCGCGAGTAGGCGCTTTCGATCTGGTGTTCAATCTGGAAGCGGGAGAACAGGGGCACCGGGTCGGTGTAGAGCTTTACCTTGTGCACGTTGGGCGGCATCACGTGGGCCATGAACTGCCGGGCCTGCTCGCAGATGGCCGGCTCGTCGATGAGCAGTTCGCCGATGTCCGGGGTGAAGTAGTCGCGAATGGCGCGGATCACCAGGCTGGATTCCTGATAGATCAGGAAGGCGCCGGTCTGGCCCTTGGCGGCGCCGTCGATGGCGGTCCAGAGTTGCAGCAGGTAGTTCAGATCCCACTGCAATTCCTCGACGCTGCGGCCGATGCCCGCGGTGCGGCCGATGAGGCTCATGCCGGCAGGTACTTCCAACTGGGCCAAGGCATCGCGCAGTTCGTTGCGTTCCTCTCCCTCGATGCGGCGGGAAACACCACCACCGCGCGGGTTGTTGGGCATCAACACCAGGTAGCGGCCAGCCAGGCTGACTTGGTTGGTCAGGGCGGCACCCTTGTTGCCGCGTTCGTCCTTCTCGACCTGGACGACCAGTTCCATGCCTTCCTTGAGCAAGTCCTGGATACGGCCGCGGCCGAAATCACCCTTTTCGGCACCGGGAATGGAAGAGCGGGCGATTTCCTTGAAGGGCAGGAAGCCGTGGCGTTCCGTGCCATAGTTGACGAAGCAGGCTTCCAGGGAAGGCTCGACACGGGTGATGACGGCCTTGTAGATGTTGCCCTTGCGTTGTTCCTTGTTGGCGGATTCGATGTCGAGATCGACCAGTTTCTGGCCCTCGACAATGGCGACGCGGAGTTCCTCCGCCTGCGTCGCGTTGAATAGCATACGTTTCATGTTCTACCCCTGCGCGATGCGCGCCCCGGGGCGATAAACCACGCCGCGATTTTTCAGCGGCGGCGATGCGAGGCAGGGAGTCAGACGGCGTATTTATATGTGTCGCTGAACAGCTGATGCATGGTCAAGGTTTATCTTTCTTTCCGCCGGCGAACCGGTCGGGCAAGTATCCGGGTACGGGTCGCGCAAATAAATTGCGTTACCATCGCTGCTTTTTTCGGGGCGCGGGCCTCGGGTATTCTTTTCGATGCGCGGTTCGGCTTGGGCCAGGAACCGTCGTACAGGGAGAACACCGGGCGGGCGACCTTCGCCGGTGAGCGGAGACAACCGGCGCTCATATACGGTGCGCGGGCAGGATCTTCAACGCCCTTTTTTGCACGCTTTTTGAGCATCGCGAGTATACGGTAATGGAACCTTCCGGCAAAGCAACAGTAACGAAAGTTCGCATTGGCCCCGAGCAGGCAGGCCAGCGTCTGGATAACTTTCTTTTCCGCAACCTCAAGGGCGTGCCGAAAAGCCGCATCTACCGGATGTTGCGGGAAGGCGAGGTGCGGGTTTCCGGGCACCGATCCAAGCCGGAATACAAATTGCTGGAAGGCGACGAAGTTCGCATCCCGCCGGTACGCATCGCCGAAAAGGCGGAGACCCCACCGCCGCCTAGGATCACACGTCCACTTCTCGATCGGGTGATTTATCGGGATGACAGCCTTTTGGTCATTGATAAGCCCGCGGGTCAGGCTGTGCATGGCGGCAGCGGCGTTAGTCTGGGAGTGATCGAGCAGTTGCGCCTGGAACTTCCGCAAGCGCGTTTTCTGGAACTGGCTCATCGCCTTGATAAGGAGACATCCGGTGTACTGGTCCTGGCCCTGAAACGCTCAGCTCTAGTCGAACTGCACCGCATGTTGCGTGAAGGTGAAACCAGGAAAACTTATCTGACCCTGGCATCGGGCGACTGGCGCGATCCAATCCGGCACGTGAAGTTGGCGCTGCATAAATATCTGACAGACGAGGGCGAGAGGCGAGTGGTCGTGGACGAGGAGGGGCAGCATGCCCACACCATCTTCAGGTTGGTACGAAGGGCAGGAGAGTTCAGCTTGTTGGAAGCCGAACTGAAGACCGGCCGAACCCATCAAATCAGGGTCCATTTGGCGGCGCTGCAACATCCCATCGCTGGTGACGATAAATACGGCGATTTCGAACTGAATCGGGCACTGAAGAAACGTGGGCTGAAACGCATGTTCCTGCATGCCGCCCGCCTGGAACTGAGGCACCCCTCGACCGGCGCTCAGGTCAAGCTGGAAGCGGCCATGCCGGAAGATCTGCGCGGATTCCTGGAAGGTTTGGACTGATCTCCCGTATTCCTGACGCATTTTGAGGTGTTATCCGGCACGCTGAACCGGCTCCGGTTTGCCCACCGCGTGCCCTTGTACGGCATCAAACCCCGCATCCTTGGCGGCTTGCAACAGCGCTTCGTTTTCTATGCCACACGCGCATGTCTTGATCCTCAATCCCCGAGCGTATTCGCACAGGGCGGTGAGCATGAGCCGGTTGCCGGGTGTGTGCTCCAGTGTCCGGACCAAGGCGGCATCCAGTTTGATCCACTCTGGTCGGATTTGTGCAAGAAGGTCCAGGGAATCCGGCGACAGGCTGAAGCGGTCGATGACCAGTCCAATACCGTTTTGGCGGAGCCGGTGCAAAGGCGCTACCAAGGCAGGCGAACGCAATGCGTCGAGATTTAATTCCAGCAGCAGCCGGTGACAGATTTCCGGTGAATGCAGGGGAAGGTCCGTCAACCAGTTCGCCGCCTCACCTGAGAGGAGGCTATCCGCAGCCACGTTGACGCTGATTGCTGTATCCGCGGGCATGCGGGTTTCCCAAAGTTCCGTGGCGGCTTGCAGGGAAAGCCGATCCAGACGGTCCAGAATTCCACGAACACGGGCTTCGTTCAGCCAGAGTTTCACGGAATACCTGCGTTCACCGATTTCCAGTCTGGCGAGTGCCTCCCGAATCAGCACCTTGCCGTCGCCACACGCGACCACGGGCTGCTGATCAAGGGTGAGATGTCCATTCTCCAGAAGGCTGGACAAATCTTCCGTGCTGGTAGGTTCGCTCAGCCCGACGGGCTCCACCAGGGAGCCCGTACCCGGTGCTTCCGCTTCGGCTTGGCGAAGGGCGCCATCCACCCTTGCCAGCCAGATGGAGGGAGAGGCGAGGCCATGCCCGAAGGCGGCCCCGACGTTCATCATCAGTCCTACCTCGGCGGCGGCCTTCTGGCCGGCCATGATCAGTTCGGCCAGAATTTTTCTGGCCCCGGCGACATCCGTTGTGGTCACCAGCAAGGCGAACTGGGGGCCGTCCAGGCGTGCGGCCAAGCCTTGTTCGGCGTGTTTTTGCCAGTTGCCGGCCAATGTACGTAGCAGGTTGTCTCCCGCAGTCCGCCCGGCCCGGCGGTTGTATTCGGCGAAACCGGAGACGCGCCCGATGATCAGCAGGTAAGGGCCCTCCTCATGATCGGCCAGGGCGGCGGCCAGGGCGGCCAAGAGGGTACGGCGGTTGGCCAGCCCCGTGACGGGATCCCGATTCAGTTCCTGTTCCAGTCCGGCAATCAGACGGGATTTTTCCGACAACATGCGCTCAAGTGACTGGGACATCTCGTCCAACGCCATGCCGATATGGCGTAATTCACGGACGCGAGGTTCTTTTTCCAATCGGGGAAATTCCCCCTTGGCCACGCGGCGGGCCAATTTCTCCATACCGGTCAGCGGGCGCAATGCCGAGGTGACGGTCACTATGGCGAGCAGGGAAGCGAAAATCCAGCCCGCGAAGCTGATTGCCAGAGTGGATAGGGTAGTGCGCCAAAGCTGGCGGTAAGCCAGGCCCGGGTGGCTTTGTACCTTGACTCGGCCAGCGATACGCCAACCCGTGGTAATTTCGGCCACTCCCGCTGGTGAGGTGAGGCCAACCCGATCGACGAACCAGGCCGGAACGCCTTCCACGCGGATGGGCTGCAAACGCTCCAGCTTGCGCTCGCCTTTGGCATTGGCGATCTGGATTAGTTGGAAATACCCGGAATCGAACAAGGCATCCACATTGTTGGCGATGGCGGCTTCGTCCTCGGGGGCAAAAAATGGCATCAACCGCAAACTCAGCGTGGTGGCGGCATCCTGGGCATGACTGGCTAGTTGCCGGGTCAGAAAATCACGCGTCGCACTCAGACTAGATCGGAAGAGCACACGTCTGAACTCCAGTCACGAACGCTTA